>NZ_JBNGHF010000016.1:0-96447 GCF_050611805.1 Methylotuvimicrobium sp. | reverse complement strand
TGTTTTGACATCAATTTTTGAAAACTAGGCTTGCAATAAACGAGGAGTCCATATAGTGGGTATATTTAGGACTGGATTTATGGTTTTTTTTGTCGGCATAGGCCGCCGTCTTGAAACTTGCAGTCAGTACGCAACGTCTAACGCCTTTAGCGTTTCCTCAGTTATCGCACCCTCAACCAAACCTTTCTGTTTTTGAAAGCTTTTCACAGCCGCCATTGTTTTCGGGCCCATTATACCATCGATAGGCCCCGGGTTAACACCGGCGTCCGCCAAGGCCTGTTGGATTTTGCGTACTAGCGCTGGCGTAGTCTTCACTACTTCCGAGGTGGCCTCGCTTATCGCCGCCTGGCCTGTTGTAACCGCTTCACTAAATTTTGTTTCGGCAGTACCCCCTAAATCCTGAGCGACTTCGGCTGTTTTTTCAACAGTCTGCTCCGTAGCGCTTTCAACTGCTTCGACTGATTTTTTAACTGTGGACTCTGCCATAGTGCCGATGGTTTCACTTTTACTGCCGTTCGTTTCAACGGTTTTATCCGCTATTTCCGAAACGGGACTCGCCGTCACGCTCTCGGTAACGGTTTGCTCAGGCTGTTTGCTGGTTTCTTTCTGCTCATCGCCACAGCCGTTCATGAACACAGTAACGGCTAGCAGGACAATGATTCTTGCGTCGATGTTATTTGTCTTCATTGTCTAAACTCCTGATTTAAAGAATAAATCCCTTGAAAAGGGCCCCTTGAACCGGATACGACATTAAGGTCGATAACCAATTGATTGACTAATGCGTTGGAAAAGACACAAATCAGCTAGTGATTCTGCGGCTTTAATTCAAGTGGCTTTGGCCGTTGCACTCAGAACGGGATTAAAGCCTGAGAATAGCTACCAGACCTATAAAATAAACCACTTAGGTCATCATATACTTATTTTTCAGTAATTTGAATTTAAACCTCTTGGCGACCTAAGCGGAATAGTCGGGGAAAGAGGTCGGGGTTAATTTCAGAGTCAGCGTCTTTTCTACCCCCTGCACACGACTTCGACGAAAGGCACTTCCCAAGCCGAGCATTGACAACGCTTGCGGTATTGTTCGTCGCCGTCGTCGGCATGGCGGCGGATCATCGCAAGCACGGTCACTTTTTCCGCATTGACGTATTTGTCCACCCATTCGTGTTGGGCTTTTTGCGACAATGCGGCTACGGTTTCGCCGCCGGATTGCAAAACTAATTTGCCGTTGATACGGGCGAAATTCAGTTCGCTGCCCGGTTTTAATTCCGCGAGACGTCGGTGTATCGGGTGTTGTTCGGGAAATGAACCGGCATAGCCGATGTTAATGTCTTTTAAGCCTAGGATTTCGTAATCGCGAAGAATGATTGGCCGATCTTGCGCATCCAGCTCCGGCGCTTCGGTAATCCATAAATGATCGCCTCGTATCTCGGACATATAGGGGTTGCGAAGATCCTTACGATGCATCAGGCAAAGCGTTTCTCGCGCGCGGGTCATTGCGACATAGAGTAGACGGCGCTGCTCTTCTTCTCCGGCTCGCGAACTCCAACCGCCGTCGATTATCACGACATGATCGAATTCGAGACCTTTGACCGAATGCACGGTGCCGAGCAAGACGCCCTGTCCGAAGGTTCGGTCGAGACGTTGTTCGGCGAGCGTTTCGGCGATGAAATCGAGGGTTTGACTGTTGGCCGTTTCGCCGTCTCCGGTTTCATTCCGCCAGTCGTCGAGAAATTCTTTGAGCTGCATCAGCCAGGGATTGCCCGGTTGCTCGCCATAATGTTCGTCCAGCCAACCGAGCCAATAAGACGGGCGCGTCAGCGGTTCCGGATGATGTTTCAGCGTATCGAGTAAGCCCACGTTTTCGCGGATACGAAACGGAGGCGGCCTTCGATCGGCCGGCAGCACGATGCTAACAGGAATGCCTTGCGCCTCGAAAACGGCCCGGACCGGACTTAAATAGCGCCATTCGCGCGCAAGTACCGCGCAGTTCGGCCATTGCAGGCGAACGTCTAATTGCCGCAGCCGCTTGAGTTCTTCGGCAACCTGCAAGGCTTGCATCGACTCGCCTACGGTATCGATTTGCCTGACTCTGCCGCGCGTTAAAGTATCGAGCGCTTGCCAGCGCCCGCCGGGTTCGAGGTTGCCGCGCTGTTTGTTGATTCGAATCGGATGCTGTTGTTTCATCCGATCCCGGTTATGTCCGATCAAGGCGTTCGCGGCGGCGATGATATGAGCGCTCGAGCGGTAATTTTCGACTAAGTAATGTACCTGCGCTTGATAGTCTTGCTGAAATTGCCGGATGAACTCGACATTCGCGCCGCGAAATTGGTAAATATTTTGATCGTCGTCGCCGACCGCGAGGATCGTCAATTTACTGTCTTCGTCGAGACTGCGCCCGGCAATCGCGGAAATGAGCCGGTATTGCTCCGCGTCGATATCCTGGTATTCGTCGACCAGGATGAAACGATAGCACGCCAGTAAGCGGTCTCGAGCCGCGTCCGGCTCGACGCCGAGCAAATTTTTTTCGCCTTTCAAAAGTGCTATCGCCTCGCCGATCATTTCGGCGAACGGCTCAGCAGAGGCTTCGCCGTCGCCGTACAAACCGCTTAAGGCATGTCCGGTCAAGCGCAAGCTGAAACCGTGATAGGTTTGCACGGTCACGTAGCGCGCTTCGTCGCCGGCCAGTTCGATCAGCCGCCGACGAATTTCGTTTGCGGCGGAACGGTTGAAACACAGCACTAAAATTGCCTGAGCCGGGACTTGCTTGACGCGCAACAAATACGCGCAGCGGTGCACGACGACGCGCGTCTTGCCGGAACCGGGGCCCGCCAGAATCAGCGCATTGTCGTCTTCCGGCGCCGAGACCAGCGCGATTTGTTCGGGATTATTTAGATCGGAGGCGATGCGCTGAAAGGCTTGTTGGCTGGCCGCGCGTTCGAGTATTTCCTTGCGCCCGGCAAAATAGCGCTGCACGAATTCGGCCTTATCGAGCGAAAAATAGGCGACGACGAAGGCCAGCGCCTGACCGATTTTTTCGAGTCCGCGCCGAGCATATTCATTCATCACATGCACCTGAAACACGCGTTCGCCGTAATGCTGGGACAGCGGCTCGTAATCGCCCTTGCGGTAGCGGCGCGACTTTGCTTCCGGCAAGACATTGATGGTCATCGCCTGCCGGAAAACCGCAAGGCCTTTTTGCAAGGTAATGATTTTTTGTTCGTGCAAAAAATTCAGCGCCCGCTCGACCGCCGCGAGCGGGTCTTTCACCTCCGCCAATGCGACCGCATCCTGCCGCAAGGCCGACAGCAAATCTTCGGCGGCAAATTCGACCAGCACATCGGCGGCCGGCGGCGCGCCTTCCGGCACCCGGCCGACGATGCAATCCAACACGATCTTGGCGATGCCTTGCCGTTTTTCGGCAGTCGCAATCAGCGCGGGCCAGCCGCGGTTTAGTTTGACCGCATATTGATCGAGCCCACGATGACGCACAAATAAACTGCCTTTGTTGCCGGCCAAACCCAAACCGTCCCGGCTTAGACTGTTCAACAACAGGCGCAGCGCTTCCAAATGGCTTTGTTCGAAACCTTGATCCAGCAAATGTTGGTTTAAATGCCGAAGCGACAAAACCTGCCAATCGTCGTCTGCGGCATCGGGGGCTAATTCGCGCATCGCGGCGATCATCGCGCGCTCCAGTTTGCAGACGGCAGTTAATTGAGCCTGCGATGATTGAGCCACCTTGTAGCGAATGAATGCAGTCAGCAGCAGACTTTTTTGAATCAGCCCCTGCTCGGCCATGTCGTATAAAGTTCGAATCACGCGTTGGCTGGCCGTTTCCCCGGGTTTGTCTTCGTCATTTTCGGCAAACGCACCGAGCATCGCCAGTTGGTCGGCGCTGAAGCCTTCGTCGCTGTCGGCATTGAACAATTCTTCGAGAATCGCCAGCCAGCGCTTTTTCTGACGCTGCGAAAGCGGTAATTTATCGATCTTGGCTTCGGCTTCGTCGAGACTTTTGACCTTCGGTCGACCCTGGAAAACTTGCGTACGGTTTTCGTTGCGCTCGACGAAACCGGCCCGCTCCAGCCAAGAAACCGCCGTGACGACCTTGGTCGCGGCGTTATAATCGTCGCTACCGAACGACGTGTCGACCGCATCGTTTTGCAATAGCTCGCCGGCCGTCAAGACGACATTGCCGAACTTGTCTTTTTTGCATCGCCTGATTCCGCGAAGCAACTGCGCGATATCGCGTTGCGTAATTTGAGAATGCGCCGATAGTTTGAATTGCGTGTCGATATCGTTCTCATCGAATAACAGCACGCATTCGGCATCCTGGCGGTCGCGCCCGGCGCGCCCCGCTTCCTGCAAATAGTTTTCGAGCGAGCCTGGAATGTCAGCATGAATCACCAAGCGTACGTCTTCCTTGTCGATACCCATGCCGAACGCATTGGTCGCGCTGATTACGCGGGTGATGCCGCCAACGAAGTTTTCCTGGATATGCTTTTTCTCGGCCGCGTCCTTACCGGCGTGAAAGGCCTCGGCTTGCCATCCCGCTTGTTGCAGAAACTCGGTTACCGCTTCGGTGTTTTTTTGGGTCGAGCAATAAACGATCGCGCTGCCGGTCTCGCCGGTCAATCGCTCGGTCAATAGGCCATGGATGCGCGGGTATTTGTCGGCGGCATTGACGGTCTGCACTTCGAAATGCAAATTGCTGCGTTCGACGCCGCCCTCGAAAACCGCCAGTTCCTGACCCAAATGAGCGCGAAAATAATCGATAATTTCATCCTTGACGTCTTGCTTCGCGGTCGCGGTGAAGCATTGCACCGGCGGCAGCGGCGCTCGGTGCTTCGCGGCAAATTCCTTGATGAAGCGCGCGGCATAGAGATAATCGGGCCGAAAATCATGCCCCCATTTCGATAAACAATGCGCTTCGTCGAACACCCAGCAGCCGATTTCTCGTTGCGCGATCGCATTTTGAAAACCGGTATTGCGCAATTGCTCGGGAGAGACATAGAGTAGCGCGATGTCGCCCAACTGTATCGCTCTGAGCACTTCGCCTCGCTCTGGAGCGGTCAACAAACCGTAGAGCGCGGCAACATTCGGTGCGCCGGTTTTATTGCGCAAATTATCGACCTGATCCTTCATCAAGGCCTGCAGCGGCGAAATCACGACCGTCAACACGCCGCGCCGCTGATAGCGAACCAATGCCGGCAATTGAAAACACAGCGACTTACCGCCGCCGGTCGGCAATACCGCAAACAACGGTCGGTCGCTCATCGCGGCCTGCACGATCGCTTGCTGTAAGCTTCCGCCGTCATCGCTTGCCGGTTCCTCGCGGAATGCCGGAAAGCCGAAATAGCGCGTCAATTGACTCACCGGATCGTGCACGCCGGCGCAATAAGCGCATGCCGGGTTGCCGCACGGAATATCGCGCAATTGACTCAAGGCCGGCACAACATCATGAAAACGTTGCCGAACCCACGGCGGCAGCACCGAATTGCCGCCCGCGACCCGCAGCCAGGCCAGGCAATAAGCCAACGCTTGACGCAAACGTGGATCGGGCAGATAGGACAACACGACTTTGTTGAATGCGGTCTCGCAGACTTTACCGGACGACGTTTGCTTGAATATATCGAAGGCTTGAGAAGCACCCGGCAACTCGGCCCCGACAGCCTTCATCATACGGCAAATGCCGCTGAAATCCGGATCGCCGGAAAAGGCGTAATGATAAAACGATACGATGCCGAAGGCTTGTTGCTGTTCGCGCAAGCCATCCCATTGATCCTGAAACAGCGACTCGGCCAGCTTGGCGTCGAGCAAAGGATCGCTGATACCGTCCCGGACCAATTTATAATTCTTGACGAGGCGATGATAGGGATTTTCGGGAAAGGCTAGCGGCGACAGATATAGCGTATCGACGACCGGTTTATTCAAAAAGGCATGGTTCGGTGCTATCGCGCGGCAAACCGGCAGGTCGTGACCGATCAGGTTATGGCCGAGGAGACATCCGGCCTCGGCGGCAAAGCGGTCGAACTCGGCGAAGACGCTTCGGATATCGAAAGGCGCTTTGCGAATAAAATCCCGGCCTCGAAAACGCCCGCCGAGCGCGAAAATCTCGCCGTTTTCGTTGGTTTCGAGATCGAGGCTACAACAAGTATTTTGAAAGGCTTGCCAGTCCGTTGTCATGGTTGTCTATTTCTCGCGCGGAGGCGTGGAGTTATTGTTGATTGATTGTAAACCATTCTTATATTCCGCTCATTCCCACACCGTTCATCCGCTCATTCCCAAGCTTTGCTTGGGAATGCAGGGCCGGAAGCTCCGCTTCCCGTGACGGCAAGCAGAGCTTGCTGAACCGTTTCCCAAGCAGAGCCTGGGAAACAGCGATAACAGCGATAATATGAATTTTCTGTCACCCAAGCTCCGGCTTGGGTAACCCGTCCGGGAAGCTCTTGCTTCCCGTATCCCCAGAGCCTGACGGAGAATCGAAATGCCCAGAAGCAGTTACCGCGTGCTGATGAATCCCTGCCCACATTTCCTGACCGCGACGATCAACCACTGGTTACCGCTGTTTACGCGCCCGCAAACGGTCGATATCATCTTGGAGTCCTGGCGGTTTTTGCAGCAAAACGCCGGATTCCGGCTCTAAGGTTATGTCATTTTGGAAAATCATTTGCACCTGAGCGCCGCTTCCGATGATTTGAGCCGCGACATGCGGCGCTTCAAATCCTACACGGCGAGGCGCATCATCGAACTTCTGGAACGACAACAGTCGGCAAGACTTCTGGAACTGCTGGCTTTTATCAAACGCGCACACAAGCAGGAAAGCCGTTATCAGGTTTGGGAAGAGGGCAATCATCCGCAACTGATCGAATCCGACGCGGTCATGCGGCAAAAACTGGACTATATTCATTTCAATCCCGTCAAACGCGGCTATGTTGACCGACCGGAACACTGGCGGTATTCCAGCGCACGGAATTATCTGGGGCAGGCGGGTTTGATCGACATCATTCGCGACTGGTGAGTTTCGGGAAGCAGGAGCTTCCCAGCCTGGTTTCCCAAGCGGAGCTTAGGAAACAGCAAATACTGCATCCGCTCACACCCAAAAATTTGCTCCGCTCATTCCCAAGCTCTGCTTGGGAATGCAGTCTCGGAAGCTCCGCTTCACGAATTCGGCAAGCGGAGCTTGTGAAACAGCGAACAGCGATAACAAAACACCGAATCCGCCAATGAACCGAACCGAACGCTTTTACGCGATTGAATACCTGCTACGCCAGCAGCGCGTCGTGCCGATCGCCGTTTTTCTCGAACGACTCTGCTTCTCCCGCTCCACGTTCACGCGCGACATCGAATATCTACGCGACCGCTTGCATGCGCCGATCGTTTGGGACCGTGAGGAAGGCGGTTATCGCTTCTACGATCCGCCTCGTGACGGACCCCCTCATGAACTGCCCGGCTTATGGCGGGGTTACAAACTTGGCTACGTGCCGCGCATCGACAATGCCGCCTGCTGCCATTTGTTGGATAACGGCAGGCGCTTGAGCGCGCGTATCGTTGCGTTGAACGAGTCGCGTAATCCATGGGAGCGCATCCAGTTCGCGGTTCATCTGCTGGTTCGGCCACTAGTATGAGCGCGTTAATAGGCTTGCTGCTGGCTTTTCTGGGCTTTCTGTATTTGCTGTGGCGCTTGTTGTGCTGGCTTTGCGACATCGATCACCGGCAGGACAGCTTCTTGAAATGGTTAATAACCGGCTTGCTGTTATCCATTTTCTTTGGAGAATAAAAACAGCCCGGTCGCGTTTTCCGGTACCCACGGCTCTCCGTGGGAGTTCATACCTTGGCGACTGAGTCAAGATCATTATGCATTCCCACGCTAGAGCGGTGGGAACGAGGAATCTTTTCCGCTCATTCCCAAGCTTGGCTCTCATCGTTATACATAAGTCAAAAATTACCGTTTTGCAATCTTAGCCAATGAGGCCTCGATACCATTTTTTGTCGCCCAACGTTCCCGACTTTCCCTCACCTAACGCTAGGTGAGGGAAAGTCACTGATGTTCAATATCCGCAGATTTATCAAACAGCACCGTTTCCAGGTATACGATGACCTCTGTTTAGCAAGTTTACCGATACTTGTGTATAACGGCGAGAGCTCTGCTTGGGAATGCAGGCCCGGAAACTCCGCTTTACGAGGCCGGCAAGCAGAGCTTGCGGGATCGTTTCCCAAGCGGAGCTTGGGAAACAGCAAGATACTCAAATCTTCCGCACAATATCGGCAATCAAGTCCGGCCCTTTATAGATCAAACCGCTGTAAACCTGGACTAGACTCGCGCCGGCCTGTATTTTCTCTAACGCGTCGTCCCCGCTCAGGATTCCGCCGGCCGCGATAATCGGTAATTTGCCGTTCAATTCCGCAGCTAATGCCGCCACGACTTCAGTCGACTGTTGCTTGACCGGCGCTCCGCTCAAGCCGCCGGCCTCTTCGGCCAATTTATGGCCCGCGATTGCATCCCTTGCGATCGTCGTGTTGGTTGCAATAACCGCGTCGATTTCAAACTCGAGCAATAGCGCTGCGATATGGCGGACCTCATCCGGCGTCAAGTCGGGCGCGATCTTGAGCGCCAATGGAGTGTATTTGCCGTGTTCCCGTTGTAATTTGAGCTGTTCTTCTTTCAATGCCGAAATCAGGCTTTTGATTTCGTCGCCCTGCTGCAATTGCCGGAGGTTTTTCGTGTTCGGCGAGGAAATGTTGATCGTGATGTAACCGGCCGCGCGGTAGGTTTTGCGCAAGCCGATCAAATAATCGTCGGCGGCCTTTTCGATCGGCGTGTCGAAATTCTTGCCGATGTTGATGCCGAGCACGCCTTTGTATTGACAGTATTCGACGCGGTTCAACAGATGATCGATGCCTTTATTATTGAAGCCCATGCGATTGATGATCGCCTGATGCTCGGGCAGACGGAACAGGCGCGGTTTCGGATTACCCGGTTGCGGACGCGGCGTGACCGTGCCGATTTCGATAAAGCCGAAGCCCATATCGGCCAGCGCATCGATATAATCGCCGTTTTTGTCGAGCCCGGCGGCCAGACCGACCGGATTCTTGAATTCGATCCCCATGATCTTGACCGGTTTGGCCGGCAATCTAGGATAGAGCACCGATGACAATCCCGAACGATGCGCGGCTTGCAGCGCTTTCAAGGTTAGATTGTGGCTGACTTCGGGGTCGAGAGAAAATAATAGCGGGCGAATTAATGGATATAGATTCATCGATTGAAAAGGTGAGAAAAAGAAATGTCAGTAAGGAATGAGCTCGAAATAACTTTGGTTTTTGATTCACGAACCCTCTTCCGGAAGGGGATGGGAACGGGGATATTCATCGTTCCCACGCAGAACGTGGGAAGCATTTGAAGAAGTTATTTTATGCTTGTTCCTAACAAGAAGGCTGCAATTTTGAGAACTACCCAAGTTATTTCCGAAACGGCAGCATGCGAAGCAAGGTATTATCTTTCGAAATACTGTGATGATACAGCGCGGCCAAGACATGCAAGCCAATTACGTAATAACCGACCGTGCCGACTGTCGCATGGACTTCCTTAATTGTTTTGGCGAGCTCCGGATTTTTGCCGATCAACGGCGGAAGTTCCAAGCCGAAAAAGGGTATTGGTTTGCCGGCTGCGCTTAGCATGAACCATCCGGCCAAAGGCATACCGATCATCAACAAATAAAGACTCCAGTGAACGGCGGAAGCCAAATATTTTTGCCATGCGGCAATGGCGGGTTCGATCACCGGCTTGACGTTACTCAGGCGTACAGTCAGACGCAGCCACACCAATAAGCCGACCGACAGCCCCAGCATGAAATGCCACATTTTCAACGCTTCACGCGGATCGCTACCTTTCGGGTACAGTACGCGCAATTCGATGCAGGCATACAGCCCAACCATCAGCAAAAATATTAGCCAGTGCAGGCCGATCGCCAACGAACCGTAACGTCGAGGCGTGTTTTTCCAACTCATTTCTTTTTTCCCTAGTTCCAGAGACAGTGAAAGTATTCATATCTTTTGATGTTCTTCATGGTGAATAAATTTTTTTATGATGTATTCGCCAATTTAAAATTCGGTGCGCTTCAGGCCGGGTTCCCACGCAGGGCGAGGGAACCCTCTTTAATTAAAGCATTATTGCTTAGACACCAGGCCTTTTGCGAACGCGATAGCTTTTTCCGCCAAATCGTTGACCAACGACGGGCTATCGCCATGAGGCTCGATTTCGCCGAACGGCTTGCCGTTTTCCTGTGTGAACTTCAATATAAAATACCCCAGTGGCGCAAAAGCCAACAAAGCAATAACTAACATTGCCACAACCAGTTGAATAAGATCACCGGACATGATTACCTCCTCGTTTTTATAACATTATTTTTTTTATTGGAATCAGGAATATAACTCTGTCATTCCGATGGCTCAAGTGAAAAATGCAATTTCCGATATGAATCTCGGTTTTTCACCGCTCCAAACCAAGCCTATTCGCTAAACCAATCGGTTGCTTTGCCTAAATTATCGTCGTATACTTCCGACCTAGCTTACTTGATCAAGCTGGCATAACACTTATAAACATACTTCTGGAGGTATTGATTATGAAATGGGAAACACCTAGCTACACAGACCTGCGTTTCGGTTTTGAAGTAACAATGTACATCTACAACCGTTAATCATTACGGTCGAATAATAAAAGGGGCTTGTAAAAGCCCCTTTTTTTTGCGTCGAATTCCTATTTCGAATAAGAAATTTTCCCGGCTTGACATAAAATGACGCTGCCAGCCTTTCAGCGCCCCGCCAACAAAGCTCTAGCCGTTTGCGGACAACCTTTAATTGACGTATGATTCAGCTCTTTTAATCATTCGAAACAATGCCATGAAAATCAGAGTTCTCGGCTCGGCAGCCGGCGGCGGTTTTCCGCAATGGAACTGCAACTGCCACAATTGTCATCGTATTCGCCGCAATGAAATGAACGGCGTCCCTCGCACTCAGTCGTCGATCGCGGTCAGCACCGACGACCGAAATTGGCTGCTCTTCAATACCTCCCCCGACATCCTGACGCAGCTCCATGCATTCCCTGCAATACAGCCCCGCGAAGGCGTGCGCGACACCGGCATCAAGGCAATCCTGCTGATCGACAGCCAAATCGATCATACAACCGGTTTATTGATGCTGCGTGAAAGCCGGCAGCCGCTCGATATTTATTGCAGCGACATGGTCAAACAAGACCTCAGCACCGGCTTCCCGACCTTCAAAATGCTCGAAGATTACTGCACCGTCAATCATCATCCGGTTCCGCTAGACGGCAGCAGCTTTACGATTCCAGGCATCGAAGATGTGAAATTTTATACCCAGTCGCTAAAAAGCAAGGCGCCGCCTTATTCGCCGCATCGCCACGACCCGCATGACGGCGACAATATCGGCGTGATCATCGAACAAATTTCGACCGGAAAAAAAGTCTTCTACGCACCGGGTCTCGGCGAGATCGAACCGCATGTGATGGACGCCATGCAACTGGCCGATTGCGTAATGGTCGACGGCACATTTTGGACCGACGACGAAATGGTCTCGCAAAACATCAGTCATAAACGCGCCCGAGAAATCGGCCATTTACCGCAATCGGGCCCAGGAGGCATGATCGAAGTGCTGAACGGCCTACCGAACACCCGTAAAATATTAATCCATATCAATAACACCAATCCGATTTTGGACGAAGATTCCGAGCAGCGTAAAACTCTCGATGCCGCCGGCATCGAAGTATCCTACGACGGCATGGAAATCGATTTATAAAGATTTATAAAAGAAACCCCGGTAAATCCTATGAGTAACAGCGAATCAAAACCTTGGACCCGCGAAGAATTCGAGGCCCAGCTTCGCGGGATGGAAAAGTATTACCATATCCATCACCCGTATCACACGCTGATGAACGAAGGCAAACTGACCAAGGAACAAATCCAAGGATGGGTCGCGAACCGCTATTATTATCAGGTCATGATTCCGATCAAGGACGCAAACATCCTGGCCAATTGTCCGGATCGCAAAACCCGCGCGATCTGGATTCAACGCATTCTGGATCATGACGGCCATCCGAACGACCCCGGCGGCATCGAAGCCTGGATTCGGCTCGGCATTGCGGTCGGCCTGACGCGCGATGAAATCACCTCAGAGCAATATGTGCTACCCGGCGTGCGTTTCGCGGTCGACGCTTATGTCAACTTCGCGCGCCGCGCCGATTGGCATGAGGCCGCCAGTTCGTCATTGACCGAACTGTTCGCGCCGAAAATACATCAGCAACGCCTCGACAACTGGCCGACGCATTATCCGTGGGTTGAAAAGGAAGGTTACATTTATTTTCGCAAACGTCTCTCCGAAGCGCGCCGCGATGTCGAACACGGACTGGAATTGACGCTGGACTGGTTCAAGACCCGCGAACAGCAGGAACGCATGGTCGAAATCCTGCAGTTTAAACTAAATGTGCTCTGGACGATGGCCGATGCGATGTACATGGCCTATATCAACGAGATGCCGCCTTATTTCAATGTCAAACCTTGACCGACAACGAATTCGGTGACGGGAGAATGTCATGCAAACGGCGATACAAAAACATTTGTTCAGCATTTCCGATTACGATCGCATGGCGGAACGCGGCCTGTTCGATGAAGACTCCCGCATTGAATTGATTGATGGCGAGTTTTTCGATATGGCGCCGATTGGCAGCAGGCATGCAAGCATCGTCAGTTTTTTGGCCAGCGCCTTGATAAAACAACTGAGCGACCGAGCAATCATGCGCATTCAAGACCCGGTGCGGCTCGGCGATTTTTCCGTGCCGCAACCCGACTTGGCGGCCGTCGAACCTAAAACCGATTTTTATCGAACACGGCATCCGGAAGCGAACGAAATTCTGTTGCTGATCGAGGTGTCCGACTCGACCGCCAATTACGACTTGAACACCAAAATTCCGCTCTATGCCAAATATGCGGTTCCCGAGTGCTGGCTAATCGATATCGACAAAAAAACGGTGACCCGCTTTACCGAACCGCTTGAAAACAGCTATAAAATGCAGCACATTTACCATGCCGACGAATCCGTGCAATCGATTCAATTCGATTGCCTTTCAATCAACTTAGGCAGCCTACTTGATTGAAAAGGCAAAACCGGAACCTCACCGCAACCTGCATACTTGAAAATTTTTCGGCATTACCATTAGCCATTATTCGAATCAAAGCACTATGACCATCGACCCGGACAAAAATATCCGCTTCTCGCCTACGCACCGACTGCAATGGGAAGAAGCGCAACAAAAAGACGTGATTCTCTATCCCGAAGGCATGGTCGAGCTCAATCAAAGCTCCGCCGAAATCCTAAAGCTTTGCGACGGCAACCGTAAACCGCAGCAAATCGTCGACGAATTGGAACGAAAGTTCGAAACCACAGGTCTTCGTAACGACATCATCGCATTTCTGGAAGTAGCACTGAAAAATGGCTGGATCAAACAAGATTAACATTACCCCTCCTCGCTGGCTGCTGGCCGAGCTGACTTATGCTTGCCCGCTGCAGTGTCCTTATTGCTCGAATCCGCTCGATTACGCAAAATACCCGTCGGAGCTTTCAACCGATGACTGGAAACGCGTCTTGTCTCAAGCGCGCAAGATGGGCGCGGTGCAATTAGGCTTGTCCGGCGGCGAACCGCTGGTCCGCCGCGATTTGTCCGAACTGATCAGGCACGCGCGCGAATTGGGCTATTATTCGAACCTGATCACATCGGGCTATGGCCTGACTGAAGAGCGCATCGTCGAACTGAGACAAGCCGGGCTCGACCATATTCAGGTCAGCATTCAAGCCAGTACGCAGGAATTGAACGACCATATTGCCGGCACCACGTCTTACGAACATAAGAGAGAAGTCGCGCATTTGGTCAAGAAACACGGTTATCCGATGGTCTTGTGCGTCGTGATTCACCGCGAAAACATTCATCAGATGCAACAGATTCTCGAAATGGCCGAAGAACTCGGCGCCGATTATCTGGAACTGGCAAACACCCAATATTACGGCTGGGCCCATGCCAACCGCGACCTGTTGCTACCGACCCAAGAGCAATTCGAACAGGCCGAAGCGATCGCTCAAGCCTATAAGGAAAGAGTTGCCGGCAAGATGAAAATCTATTATGTCGTGCCGGATTATTACGAAGACCGCCCGAAAGCCTGCATGAACGGCTGGGGCACGACTTTCTTGACGATCGCGCCGGACGGCGTCGCGCTGCCTTGCCATTCGGCGCGCGAATTGCCGGGGTTGGATTGCCCGAACGTCAACGATTACAGCATTGAGGAAATCTGGACCGAGTCGAAGGCCTTCAATTTTTTCCGCGGTTTCGACTGGATGAAGGAGCCGTGCCGCAGTTGCGACGAAAAGGAAAAAGACTTCGGCGGCTGCCGCTGCCAAGCCTATTTGTTGACCGGCGATATGTATAACACCGACCCGGTCTGCAGTAAATCGCCGAACCGGCATGTCGTACAAGAAGCCATCGACTCCGCGAAGTCGGCATCATTGGCGCCAGGCGAGAAGCCGTTGATTTTCCGCAACAGCAAAAATTCGCGGGATTTTGCATAAACTTTGCGCATCGCGCTACTTTGCTTGGACAGCCGCAATGAGTAATTAAGCCTCAATGGCTTCGAGAGTCGCGCCGTAGGCGTCGCTCCCACACTACTCCATGTCCGATCGTTCCCACAAAGAGCAGTACTGCTATTAAGTTAAGGGAAACCCGTCATTCCGGCATGGATTGCCGGAATCCAGTTGTCATGGATGACAGGCTTTTGTGGATCCCATAAGCCTCCGTGGAAACCCATACATTGACCGCCGAAGAAAGATCGGTATGCATTCCCACGCTGGAGCGGTGGAAACGAGGAAGTCATGTAGCCCGTATGCAGCGCAGCGAAATACGGGGAGTTCCGTGCATCGAAATTCCCGGATTACGCTTTGCTTCATCCGTGCTACTTTCGAAAAAAGGTGCGCGATGCGCACCCTACGTCGATTCTCTTACAAACCTTCCCACGGCGTGAACAGGCCTTCGGTCTCGACGCCGAACATCGCCAGAATCCGCCCTACTCCGTCATCGACCATCGCTTCGATCGAGTTCGATTTATTGTAAAAGGCCGGCATCGGCGGATAAATGATGCCTCCCATTTCGGTCGCGGCTGCCATATTGCGAATATGCGCAAGATTCAACGGCGTTTCGCGCGGCATGATCACCAAGCGCCGGCGCTCCTTCAGCACGACGTCGGCCGCGCGAGAAATCAGGTTGTCGCCGAAACCGTGCGCGACCGCCGCCAACGTTTTCATCGAACACGGCGCGATAATCATGCCTTCGGTCTTGAAACCGCCGCTCGCGATCGTCGCCGCGACATCGTTGATTTCATGCGTCACATCGGCCCATTCATAGATCTGTTTACGCGACATAGCCATCTCGTGCTTCAGATTGACCAAGCCGGCCGATGAAATGACCAAATGCGTTTCCCAGTCCGGTTTTTCACGCAACACTTGCAGAAATCGAAGTCCGTAAATCGCGCCGGTCGCGCCGGTAATGCCGATGACGAGTCGTTTTTTTGTATTCATGACTTTATTAATTCTGAAAAAGCTTATCGACCATTTTGTCGGTCGCTGACACCAAGGCGTCGATCATGTCCTTGCCCTGTGCGATATGCCCGGCATTCGGCAATACGTTGAATTCGGCATGCGGCATCGCTTTATGCAATCGCCAACTGGCCTCGATCGGACAGACCAAGTCGTTGCGGCCGTGAATGATGATCGCCGGAATAACATCTAAACAAGCGCAATTGTCGAGAATCCGATTTTCTTCGATGAAATAAGCATTTCTCGCGTAGTGCAGTTCCATGCGGACTTGTTCGAGCATCGTATGCGTTGCGTGTTTCTCATGCGGAGCCGGCTTGAAATCGGCGCCCAAAGCGACTTGCCCGCCCCATGCGGTCCATTCTTTCGCCGCGCGCAGCCGCGCCAACTCGTCCTCCCCCCACAAGACATCGCACAAACCTTGCACCGGGTCCTGCTCAAATTCGGCGGGAATACAATCGGCCAAGCGCGACCATTGCTCCGGATAGATGCGCCCCGCTCCGTTTTTAATAAACCAATCCAAATCTTTTTGCCGCGCCAAGAACACGCCGCGAATGATCAGTCCAAGCACCTTGTCGGTATGCTGCTGAGCATACAACAAAGCAAGCGCACCGCCCCACGATCCGCCGAACACGAGCCATTGTTCGATGTTCAATTGAATGCGAATCCGCTCCATGTCGTCGATCAAGGCTTGGGTATTATTGTCTATCAATTCGCCGAACGGCAGCGACTGCCCGCAGCCGCGCTGGTCGAATAGAACGATGAGGTATCTTTCGGGGTCGAAAAATCGCCGATGATCGGGCTTGATGCCGGAACACGGCCCGCCGTGTAAAAAAACCACGGGCAAACCGTCCGGATTGCCGCATTGCTCGACATAGACCGAGTGTTTGCCGGTGTTCAGAAAAAACGTATCGAATGGGGATATTTCGGGATAGAGGGTTTTCATTAAAAGTTGATGGACTCGAAGGAAATTCCGGCTATATTAAAACTTTATGGATTCCCATGGTCTTCCGTGGGAATCCATACGTTGGCTGCCGAGGCAAGTTCGGTATGCATTCCCACGGAGGACCGTGGGAACGAGCGCGTAGCCCGTATGCAGCGCAGCGGAATACGGGAATGGCGTGACTTCGAACTTCTAGGAGGAGCCAGGCTCCACCCGGGCTACACTGCTCGATTGGTTTTGTCTGGTTCCCACGGTCTTCCGTGGGAACCCATACGTAGGCTGACGAGGCAAGTTCGGTATGCGTTCCCACGGCGGACCGTGGGAACGAGGAATTAAAGTCAATCGCTAATTGTAATGACTCATAAATATCTACCTTAATAAGCAAGCCGTACTGGTATTTTGCTCGTGGTATTTTGAGCGATTAAAGCTTCCGCCCAGGTTAGCTGCTTTCGCTTGATCGTCGCGGATAAAGCATTACCGATTTCATATGGTAATATTTCAGGAGCATAGATGCTGGCCCCCGAAGTATGTTGGATGATACTCTCTCTTTCCGGCTCATCAAGAACCACCACCAAAAATATACTGGTGTCGGATAAAATGTTCACAAGCGGAATTTTACAGCCTTGTCATCATTTGACAAGCAGCCAAAAGCAAAAGGTGCGCGATGCGCAGCATCCCTGATCAGTGTTTTTCCTGGTTCCCACGGAAGACCGTGGGAACCAGGAAGTGCTTAGCCGATGTGACCTCGATGACGTTTATTTTTTATTCATCGCTTGCGACCTCGAAGTCGCGATCTGGGGATCGCTCCCACAGTGGCCCCGGCCCGCAAACAGGTGGCATAAAAAAAGGAGGGGTTTGACGCCCTCCTTTTTATGTCGTGCTGTAATTTTTTTAGAACTGGAAGCCGATAGAACCGCCCAGCGTGAAGCCGTCGGTATCGACGCCATCTACGTCATCAAACGAATGGTGGTAACGGCCGTCTGCGCCTATCATTATGCCTCTATACAACTCATATTCGGCACCTAAACCGAACTGCATGCCGGTGTTCAATACGGTGACCGCATCGGACGGTGGGCTGATGATGTTCAGATCCAGACCGACCGGAATCAACCAAGGTCTGAATTTGCTACCATGCATGAATTTGATCTTCGGCGCGGCGCTAATTCTTAATTGATTAACGGTTACACTTTCTTGCAAATTAGTTCCAGCTCCTGGAACTGTGCCACCATTAGCAGTATCTAATGCAGTAATTGCTCTAGTCAGACCGCTCTCTTCTCTATCTCCGATCTCAGCATATTCGATACCGAGCTCGATTCCGAAAGAAGTATGATCCATCAAACCGAACAGATCGTTGTTGACATTGAAATCAATGGCACCACCGAAATAGAACGCATCTTGATCGACTTCGCTAGTTAAAATATCTGTCCCCACACCAGTTCCCGCCCCTAATGCATCTCTTGTGGAGCCGCGGTTGTCATTAAAGCGCATCCATCCACCACGAACCGAGAAAGTATGATCCTTAGCTTGCTCTGCCGCAGGAGCCGATTTCACCGACGCAGCCCATTCATCCAGCTCCATGACTTTTGCGGTGTTTTCAGAAGCGGAACGGCTCGCCGCATCGCGTACGCGGTTCAATTCGCCTTGCATTTCTTGCAACATTTGCGACATTTGATTAACTTGCGCTTCCAGCGCTTCGACTCTGGCATCGGCCGATGCGGTCGGTGCGGCCAACGCGCCTGCCGCCAATACCGCAGCCACGCCCAGAGCGGTTTGAGTTTTGTTCAGTTTCATCGGTTCCCCCTCGTAAGAGATTTTTTGTTTATGTTTTTTTTGCCTTAAAACAACAAGACTTTTTCACGAAAAGGATAATAGCAGCTAAAGTCGATCCTTACAAGTTCCTTACAGTAATTAAGGATTTTTATTTTTTATTGGATAACCATTATTTATCAAACACTAATGGAAACAACATCAACACATGTTCGTTCTGTATGATAAAAACAACAATTTATTAAAACTCAGGCAAAGCTCAGGCTATTCGGTATTTAGTAACGCTCTTTTGCAGTTTTTACTGTGAAAGTTCGTAGATTTTGGTTCTTTATCTAATCTTTTGATCTGCAAATCTCCGTTCTGGCAATTCCGGTTCCGAAGAGGGTGCGGTTGCTCGATCGACAGGCGTCGGCGGCAGGGACAGCCGCCGTCGAGCCTACATGGACGTATTCACGGCGTCCTGTCGGGCGAGTGACCGTACCCAGCCATCCCTCGCACTTTCATTTGCTGGGCCTTCATGAACGTTGGGCACCCTCTCTTCAAACATCATTGACTTTCGTTTTTTGCTTCATCTAATGGTCCCACTAGTTAAAGCCGCGTAAAATAGCACTTAAATCAATCCATACACGAACAGACATCCGATGATTTATCGAGCCTCAATACGGCAGGCCCCGCTCGGAAACGATAAAACGAAATTAAACCCATCATGACAACCATTCCTGACATAACGATTATCGGCGGCGGCATTATCGGTCTCTTGACCGCCCGCGAACTCACCATGGCCGGCGCCCGCGTGAGCATTCTTGAAAAAAACGCTATCGGACGAGAGTCTTCCTGGGCCGGCGGCGGCATTTTATTGCCGATTTATCCGTGGCGGCAACCTAGCGCGATTTCGGAATTGGTCAGGCACAGCCTGGACATTTACCCCACGCTGGCGACGGAGCTCAGAGAATCGACCGGCATCGACCCCGAGTGGAGTCCGTGTGGCCTGTTTATCAGCCGCAACCCCGATATCGAACAGGCTATCGATTGGTGCGAACGCTATAGTATCGATTATCGAACCGAGCAAACGCCGAGCCTGGATAATCTAAATTGCGATCCGCTCAATCCGCTCTGGCTACCCTATATCGCCCATGCCCGCAATCCTCGCTTATTGAAATCGGCCCGCCGGGATGCGGAAAACCGAAACGTCGAGTTGATCGAACATTGCGATGTGCAAAACGTCACCGTGAAAAACGGCAGAATCGTTTCGTTGACAACCGACCGAGGCAAGCGTCCGGTCGGTCATCTGACGGTCTGCGCCGGCGCCTGGACGAAAACGCTATTCGAGCGCTACTTTTCCGAATTCGCGGCTCCTGAGATCCAACCCGTCAAAGGGCAAATGCTGCTTTACGACGCGCCGCCCGATCTATTGCCGGGCATGATTCTCGAAAACGATCACTATTTGATTCCGCGGCTCGACGGTAAAATACTGGTCGGCAGCAGCGTCGAGCATTGCGGCTTCGATAAATCGACCTCGGAAGCGACTTACCGCCGACTGAAGTCTTTCGCCGAACATTTATGCCCGGCATTGAAAACGATGCCGATCATAACGCATTGGGCCGGCTTGCGCCCCGGAACCGAGCATGGCGTCCCTTTTATATTTCGGCATCCCAACCTTGACAATTTGAGCGTTAACGCCGGCCATTTTCGTAACGGCCTGGTCATGGCGCCGGCATCGGCTCGCTTAATGGCCGATTTAATTCTGGGTGAAACACCTATAACCGACCCGGAACCTTATCGCCTATTCGCTCCTCATTAAACCGAAAATGTTATTCCGGCCACGACCAACCGGAAGTATCAACTTAGAAAAAGCATTTCTCCATGAAGATCATGAAGCCGTAGGGTGCGCATCGCCCACCTGGGCCGGCACCTGTCGTCGGGTTCGTTGCCTTGGAAAGGTGCGCAATGCGCACCCTACGAAGCTAACCCCATGGATAGGTTCGCGGCGGACCTCGATAGACATACCCGATACCTTTTATTTTTAGACGGTTTTTCGATCAAAAGGGAGTAGGATTATTATTCGAATTGAGCGCGAAGCTTCATTGCGATGCCAAGGCCTGCACTTCAACCGTGATGTGTTTGATTCGGCGAAAGTCGCCGAGCAAGGCTTTGTAATAGTCCGGCGGCTTTGGAAAACGAGTCGTCACCGCAACGATCGCGGCGTATTGGTTAGGGCCGATTTGCCAGACATGGAGATCGGCCACTCGATTATCCGAGTCGTTTTCCAGCGCCATCTTGATCGCGGCCGTGTAATTTTCTTCGATACTGCCATCCAGCAATATTGGCCCGGTTTTCTTCAACAAGGTCATCGACCAACGCAAGATGATCAATGCGCCCAAAATTCCCATCGCAGGATCCAGCCAATTCAATCCGTAATATTTTCCGCTCAGCAATGCGGCAATCGCTAAAACCGAGGTCAATGCATCGGCCAACACATGAAAAAATGCCGCCTCGAGATTATGATCGTGGTGATGTTCGTGCTCGTCGCCGTGTCCGTGGCGGTCAATCAATATCAGCGCGCACAGCAAGTTAATGAACAAGCCGATGCCGGCCACCATGATCGCTTCGTCGAAACGAATACTTTGCGGCTCAAACAAATATTTGACCGATTCCATCGCCATGACCGCGGCAACGACAGCCAACGTAACGGCACTGGCAAAACCGCCCAACACACTGACCTTACCGGTTCCGAATGAAAACCGGGGATTACGGGCGTTTTTTCTCGCATAACGATAGGCAAACACCGTGATCATGAACGCCGCGACATGAGTACCCATGTGCCAACCGTCGGCCAATAAGGCCATCGAACCATAAAAGATTCCGGCCGTTATTTCGACCACCATGGTTACCGCAGTCAAAAAAAGAACGAAACTCGTCTTTTTCTCGGCTTTTTTATGCTGCTCGATATCTCGTTGCAAATTGCAACTAAGTTTTGAATCCGCGTCGCGCATACGATCTATTCCGGCACTAAAACAATGAAATTGACAATAACGTCCACTATCCGCTGTAATCTAAAAAGCATTTCACCATGAATGCCATGAAGAATAAGAAGTTAATTCAATAACTTGTTATTTGTTTGCATAGAACGTTCATTTATCCAAGAGGTTAGCGGCAATGTTTAGGTCATCTCTGGAAATATGCGTTTCATGGTTAAACGGTCCTATTTTCGGGGTATTTGAAAAGACATTTTGAAACCGTGCTTGTGGGAAGTCAATTAGACAGAGGCAATTGGGTGATAACGAGGCGAATGAGAGATGGACGGGAGATGGCAGCGCATAACCAGGCTACTTGGTTCTCCGTAGCCTGGTATCCGATCAATTGAAAACGGAATTAAACGCCGTGCGCTTATTTCAGCTTAGGGCAGTCGACATATTCGGCATGCACTGTGCTGATTTTGACGACGCGATGTTTCTGATTGGGGTTATTGTTAGGTCCTTCCGCTTCGCCAACAGCCGATATCCGCAATTGGTTCGGTCTTGCGCCTGCTTGTCTCAGCATATTTGCGACAGATGCCGCTCGACGTTCCGCCAGCCTTTTGTTGCTAGCCGCGCTGCCGACCGTATCGGTGTAAGCCACAACATCTGCAGTTGAACTTGGGTGAGTTTGCAGATACTGACCGATCAAATTGATATCGTGATGATTGGTATTGTAAGGCGTTGCGCTACCGGTGCTAAAGAATGCGCCGGTTCTTTGGACTTTACCTGCTTTATCGTGATTATCGCTATGAACTTCGGTCAGCCAGTCGCACATGGCTTTTTCCGATTCCAGACGATGATTGGCCGCATCGCGAGCCGCATTCATCGCTTTTTGCTGCTGATCGATATTCCAATAATGGTCGTTTTGCCAATGTCCCAGTATGTGATTGGCCTCTTCGAATCTTTCTTCAGCGGCTTCCCAATGGTACAGCGCTTGCCCATAGTTCCCGGCTACCGCTGCGTCCATTTCCGATTTTAAAGCGGGAATGTCCTTTGCAGGGGGGGTACAAGCCGTTAATGCCGGAGCCAATATAGCAAGCGACAGGTATACAAGTTTTCTGTTCATGATTTTTATCCTCTTAAATCAAAAGCGATCCCTACCGGGAGATCAGTGGAGAGTTGTTAACCCAAAATAAATGGATTATTCGCCGTCATCCAATGGACCGTAAGTCGTCCAAAAACCCGGATAATGGGCGCCGAAATAACGCGTATCTTCACTGAAACGGTCCCACACATAAGGCGGAGTTATATAGTCTTTTGTAGGAATCGGAGAGGTAACCAGCTCAGCCACGCCAATGACCGTCCGGCTTACGCCATGACCTACACCACGCAATAACCCCCAGCTCATGCCGAGAAATATATTGGAATCGCTGCTGATATTGACGATATTTTTTGGTATTTCAATCCACCCTGTCGTCGTATTAAAAAAACCTTGACTCACCTTCTTTGTAAAACCGGACAAATACCCTTGTTCGTGATCGTCGGCATATCCCGGACTTGCTGTTACGAGTGTGCCGACTAACAGGCCGGCGGTGATTAATTTATTTTTATTCATTGTAGATTCCTCCCGAAACGTTAAAGGTATCAGGTCCACTATAACAATCATTCAAGTTGTTATAACTCCGACCCAAAGAGTTTTCACATGACCGAAACAGTAGGTTTATTTGACGGCCATACTGGCCAAAGCCTCCTTACTTAAGCATCAAACAACTCTCCCTATTGCATCGGCTTAATGCAAAATAGATATTTAAATCGAAGGGACGCGCGCTCCTTTATCCCTTAATAACGACAATAGCCTAAAGGTTGAATGTTGTCAAACCGGCGCCCTGCCTGAATTCGTAGTAATTTTCATTATTGTCTACCGTTTATAACAATCAAAAGCGTAACTTGACGCAAGTCAGTCAATGCGATCGTCCCCTATGCGCACCAACGGGCATCTTTTTTGAAAACCGACCGCCGAAAGCGCCTTTCTACACTTGGGATTTGCCCCATACGCATCAAGCTAAAAACGGCCAACTTGAATTAATAGTGAGTATTCAGTTCCCCGGCCATTCTCGTTCCCACGCTCTGCGTGGGAATGATAGGGGGGATGTGAATAATTACAATTAATAAGTGTTAGCGTCATAACAAAGACCTATGCTCAGCCGCTCTCCTTTGCATGAACTATATCAGTAGCATCAGCATAAATGCGCCGCCATGCGTGACACTAAAATAAACGATCGACAACACAAACGCCAAAGCGGGCGTGATTAATAAAATACGCATGATCAAATAGGTAATAACCGCAAAGACCCAGACCATCAAGCCGAATAAAATATAGTAGCTCAACAAGTCGTCGGTTGTTGTTAGCCAAACGATAACAGGAAGACCCGCAGTGGCAATGATGTTCTCACAAATCAAAAAACTGGTCGCTGCCGAAATAAACCCCGCGCTCGCTTTTCTAAAAATCAAGAGTATTTCAACAAACATCAAGGTTAACCCGGTTTCCAGAATAGCCTCGATCAGCGCGTCTAAAGGATCGGTAATATTAGCTAGAATAAATAACTCGATTAGTAAATAATAGTACAAATTTTTTTGAAAAAAACTAACCGAACGCGGCAACTCTAGCGGACAATGCCTGAACCAGCACAACGGAACGTAGGCTTTTATAAGCTCCATTCCTCCCCCTAATTGTTGTTATCCAAAATTATTCTGCGTCCGGACTTTCGGATTCCAAAATTTTGCTGGTGTTATCTAATCGATCTTCATAAACATTGAACCCGTCATTCAATGCAATGACCAGCTCTTTAGCTTTTTCGCTTAATTTAGCCAGACGAAGCTTAGTTTTCTTATTCCAGCCAACCGGGGTATTGATCGGCAATAGCATATGAGTGTTCGTCAGGCTTTTTTCGAACAATTCCGCTAGATTTTCCAGCAAATGGAGTTCCTTTTGCCGTTCCTCCAATCTTCCGATAATTAACTTCGCCTGCAATTTACTAATCGCGATATGCAGCGGCGCCATAAACGCTATCAGTCCTACTAATGTCAATGGCCCCACGATGGGATCGAATAATATCGCAAAGAAGCCCATTTGAATTTCGGCAAACAACATCAACATGACGATGGAACCTAAAATCAAAAGGCTGGAAAAATGCGCACGCTCTTTCCAAAGCTCGATAGCTTGCTTGACTTCCGGTATAACGACCGCGCCGACATCGCGGATATTCTGTTCGAGCGCTTGCAGAATTCGGTAGGACCGGTAGTGATTTAAGTTTTCGATACGCTCATCGATAATCCCCATCGACTCTTTATTCCGCGGATCGGCTAAGTTTGCCTGACTGGATAGCACGACGAATTGTCCGGTCTTGATACCCAGTTCAGCCAATCTTTTTTGCCATGATTTGATAACTTCCGCATTTGCAGTCGCATGATCGATGATATAGACGAACTTATTGGAGTCCTGCTGTTCGGCAATGCTCTGACTGAGCCCCGTCAACGAATGCAATTCGCTATCGAAAACATCGCAAAACACTAGAACCAAGTCGGAAATCTCGACAATATGCCGGGTTAGCAGCTTTGTAATCGGATTAACCGGGGCTTCTATTCCGAAGTTGGGCGACTCGATTATCAACTTACCTTTCAATCGCTCGTTATTGACGGTTTTCAGCTCTAAATACGCGTTAACATTATTGCCTTCGCCCCGTATTTCTTGTTCTAACTTTCGGCTTATCCGGTAAAAAGGCAAACGGTGATCCAAATCCAACGCGGCCCCGGGCAAGGTTACTGCATGGTTTTGGCTATTGTGCTGCAGAACCGTGAATTTATGATTAGATGATTGTATTCCCGCTAAACTCTGATTCGCATTCAAATATTGATTGATAAACCGAGAACTCGCCTGCGAAGATCCGCCGATCACGCTGATAATAGGCCACCAGGAATGTTGACTGGCCGTGGTTTCGTCAGCACCGATCAGACCCAAATCGAATTCGAGTTGATCAAGTTCGTGAAACACCTTGGCCGCATCGAGCAAGACCGGATTATTATCGACAAAATGCTTTTCAATATTGAGCAATTGTTTACCGGGTGTTTTTTTTGTCATCAGTTTGACCTTGATTGTTATTAATTGTTATTTGTACGCCTGAGTCAGACGTCATGGCATATTAAATGGATAGGCGTAACGTCTTGAGTTCGACCACTCCCTTGATATATCGATACTGCCGCTACCTGCCACACCAACCGACGCCCACGGCACGACAATAGACCGCGTAACTTAGCTGAATTCCATGATTAATAAGTAGGATTTCAAGTATACACCCAGTTAAAACGCAATCAAAAAATGATCTTATCGACATTGTTGTTGAAATTAGCTTACCCGGCAGTAATGCCGCATCAACTGACTCAAACCGCTGACCAAGCAAAAATAATCCTAAAAAGAGCAGCTTACATGTGTTGTAGACCGTTCGTGCTATGCCAAGTCGAAGCATGAACGCTCTACAACACTTTCACCGGCTTGGTGAAGCCTCAACTGCTCTTTTTAGGATAATCGGTATTCAAGTCTTTGCCTTTGTCATTAACTGCCAGTATATTAGCTAGCTTATCATTACCTTAAATATGAGGCTGTAAAACGGGTCGCTAGATGGAAAAACCAAATACTATCCTTCCAGGCGCTTGGGCCTTAATGACCGTGATCCTTGCTTTCGTTTTATCGGGATGCGCAAAACCTTTTTGGGGCGGTTATGGGGACACTGGCCTAAGTCGGGATGCGTTTGAGGTATATGTCGAACAAGTCTTCCGATTTCAGAATCGGCTAACCAACGAAGTGATGCTCTTATCTCTAAGGAGCGAAGACCTCAATCAATTCAACGACATCTACTTAGCCGAGCATAAAATGCATGAAATCTGCAGCCCTTTAAATGAATATGTGGCCAAGAGCATGGATGACCAAAATGCCGGGCTGCTGTTAATGCGACGCTTGGAAAGGTCAGTGGCGCCTTGCGAACAAGCCGCCCAATATGTTGATTTACTGCTAAGGCACTTGGATTAGATCTGCCGATGATAAGCTCAAACTTTCTTTAAAGGCGTTAAAACCGTATTGACAGCCGGTTTACTTTTATCGATTTCCGGATAATCGAGCGTGTAATGCAAGCCTCTGCTTTCCTTACGTAACTGTGCACAACGCACGATCAATTCGGCAACTATCACCAAATTACGAAGCTCCAATAAATCGCTGGTCACTCTAAAGTGGCTGTAATATTCAGCGATTTCGCTTTTCAGTAATTCAATTCGGCGCATCGCGCGGCTCAATCGTTTATCGGTCCGTACGATACCGACATAATCCCACATAAAATGCCTGAGCTCGCTCCAATTGTGAGAAACGACCACCTCTTCGTCGGAATCGCTGACCTTCGACTCATCCCATTCGGGAACCTTGGAAGGCTCCGGTATATCGGGCAGTATTTGAAGAATATCCCGGCAAGCCCGCTCAGCGAAAACCAAACATTCGAGCAGCGAATTGCTAGCCATGCGATTCGCGCCATGCAAACCGGTACAGGCAACTTCGCCGACCGCATAAAGATTCGACAAATCGGTACGGGCATAGCGATCGGTTAAAATACCGCCGCAAGTATAATGAGCGGCCGGCACAACCGGGATAGGTTGTTTAGTAATATCGATATCCAGTTTTAAACAACGCTCATATATGTTCGGAAAATGCTCACGTACAAAGGCCTCCGTTTTATGGCTGATATCCAGATAAACGCAATCGATCCCACTTTTTTTCATTTCATGATCGATAGCTCTGGCAACGATATCGCGTGGAGCCAGTTCCTCGCGAGGATCATAGCGATGCATGAACGCAGTCCCGTCCGGCAAAATGAGACGCCCCCCCTCTCCCCGGACCGCCTCGCTGATCAAAAACGAATGCCCATGCGGATGATAAAGACAAGTGGGATGAAACTGCATGAATTCCATATTGGCGACTCGACAACCGGCACGCCAAGCCAAAGCGATACCATCGCCGGTCGCAATTTGAGGGTTAGTGCTGTACAAATACACTTTACTGGCGCCACCTGTAGCAAGCGCGACTGCTCTAGCCGCGATAGACTTAACACGGTGCGAGTGGATATCAAGCACATAAGCCCCCGTTACCCTGTCACTGGTTTTTTTGCTTAAAATTAAATCGATGACATTATGATGCTCGTATATCTTAATGTTAGGATGTGCCCTGGCCCTTTCGATTAATATTTCCGAAACGGCCTTACCAGTGGCGTCGGCCGTATGCACAATGCGGCGGTGCGAATGACCGCCTTCGCGATTCAGATGCAATTGCGTTTCGCCGGTTTCGGTTTGCTCTTCTGTAAACACAACCCCTTGATTCCTAAGCCAATCAATTGACTCCTTGCCATGCTTGACCGTCAATTCGACTATATCGGGATCACACAATCCGGCGCCGGCATCCAGCGTATCGGCAATATGCGATTCGAGCGAATCTTGTGCATCCAAAACTGCGGATATTCCGCCTTGCGCATAATAAGTACTGCCTTCGAAAATCACGCATTTTGACAAGACGGCAACACGGACTCGGTCGGCAAGCTTAAGAGCCAAGCTCAAACCAGCCGCGCCACTGCCGATGATAAGAACATCATAAGTTTCAGATTGATTCATGTAATGGTTGAAGTTATCGGTATTTATTTTTTTGTTATTTCTTGGGTATTAATACAGCAATACTATAATTATGGCTTCATAAGCCTTGTTTGTGGATAATAACGTTTTTTTATACGTTAGCAATTT
Organism: Methylotuvimicrobium sp.; assembly: GCF_050611805.1. Lineage (NCBI taxonomy): Bacteria > Pseudomonadati > Pseudomonadota > Gammaproteobacteria > Methylococcales > Methylococcaceae > Methylotuvimicrobium > Methylotuvimicrobium sp. The sequence goes on along the minus strand of NZ_JBNGHF010000016.1, from coordinate 68,310 downwards.
TTTTTGAAGCTTAAGAACTTGTGCGGTTTAATTCTGTCTATCAAAACACATTGGAAAACTTGTGAAAGTTAAAACAGGGACCAGCGAACAACTGGATAAAGACTTGGTGTTGCGCGTGCAGCAAGGCGACAAGTCTGCCTTTGATCTATTGGTCATCAAATATCAGTATAAAATAGTTCAACTGGTAAACCGCTATGTCAAGGATCCCAGTGAAGCGCAGGATGTGGCGCAGGAATCTTTCATCAAGGCTTACCGGGCGATTGGTAATTTTAGAGGCGACAGCGCTTTTTATACCTGGCTCTACCGCATTGCCATCAATACCGCAAAAAACTATCTGGTTGCCCGCTCACGGCGTAGTAGCGATTATGAAATCGATATCGACGATGCGGAACAAATACAAAATGCTCCGGAACTAAAAGGTATGGATACGCCGGAACAGCATTTGCTGAACGAAGAAATCCTTGAAACGATCAAAGCCGCAATCGAAAAATTACCTGAGGAAATGCGCATAGCCATTACCTTGCGGGAGTTCGAAGGAATGAGTTATGAAGAAATTGCCGATGCGATGGAATGCCCGGTTGGCACTGTTCGGTCGCGCATTTTTAGAGCGCGAGAAGCGATCGATAATAAATTAACCCCTTTGCTTAAATGACGGTAACTTTTGATGGTCGATGAACTAAATCAAAAAATTTCTCAACTCCTTGATGACGATCTCAATTATCAAGAATCCTTGAGTTTACTCAAAAAAATGCGAACCCAACCGGGTTTACAGCAACAGTTGCACCGCTATGAAGCAATCAGCCATGTGCTCAAATCCGACACCTTCGTACCTGTCGATACGGATTTTGCCCAACGGATTAGCCGAAGCTTGCAAACCGAGCCCGTTTATCTGGCAACGCGACGCAAACCCTTTAAAAAATCTTACGCCTCGATATCGGCCTTAGCCGCCTCTGTAGCTGCTGTCGCAGTGCTTGTCTCTCAAGGGATTAATCAATCATCACAACCGCACATGATGCCCTTAGCTCAATCGCAATCGGTAACCATGGCGGGAAATGCCGAACTGCAGGACCCTCAGCCGTCCCTTGACCATCCATCCGAAAAGGAATTGACGAGAAACCGATTTATTAAATACCTTCAAGCTCATAACAGCAGCCGCTACATAGATGGGGCAGTCAATCTTCAGCCTTATGCGCGGACCGTTCAGTATCAGCAGGAATAATCGCGTGTTGAAAGTTTTAAGTTTTGTTTTATCGCTGACGGCCGCATCCGCGTTTGCCGCCGAAATCGATGCCAAGCAGTCGCCTGAGCATTCGCTTTTGAAAATGCAGCAAGCAATGAAACACCTTAATTACCAAGGTACAGTGGCTTTTTTAAGAAACGGCAAGCTTAATGTCTTAAAATATTCACATGCCTCGACCAATGGCACAGGACAAGAACGCTTAGTTTCGGTAAACTCTCCTTTGCGAGAAACCATTAGGGATGCCGATAAAGTCAGCTGCTTCTTCCCTGAAACCTCTAAAGTTATTGTCGATCACAGACCTGCCGCTCGGTCTTTTTTAATCGATTTACCCGAGCAATTAAATGGCTTGGAAGCGTATTATCAATTTACGTTTTCCGGCGAAGAGCAAGTAGCCATGCTGCCAACAAGAATCCTGGATATTTCTCCAAAGGACCAGTATCGTTATGCACGCCGAATCTGGATAGACATCGGACAATATTTACCATTAAAGGTTGAAGTTTACGACCGCTCGGGCAACACCATCGAGCAGGTTGTATTTACCGAACTTGAAGTCAAACCTAGCTTGCCTTTTATCGATGTCGACTCCGCTCTCTTGGATAAAGAGGTAGAACGCATTCATAACCGGCAACCCATGTCTTTTGAAACCGCGGGATTTGTTTTAAAACAAGTCCCCGGCGGCTTCCGTCAGCAATTTTTCGTGCAAATGACAATGCAGGGCAGTAATCGCCCAGTGGAACACTTGCTCTTATCGGATGGATTTTCGTCTGTATCGGTTTATCTTGAAAATAAAGGTGCTAATATTGAGCTTGGCGCTCGCTCAACCGACTCTGTCAATGCATTTAGCCGAATCATCGACGATCATGTGGTCACCGTAATGGGAGAAGTACCCGAAGAAACCGTCAGGTATATCGCGGAAGGCGTTGAGCTTCGCACGGATATCCAATAAATTTTGCCATTGCTCAACGTATCTATATAGTAAACCGGCGTGCATTGAAATAATTTCACAACACCACTCAACTCATTTACCAAGTAAGCGATTTCCCGACGTCGATATCGCAAGGCCAATTAATCGGTCCAGTGCGCTTTTCGAAAGCTAACGGTAAGATCACCCTGCCCTGTACAAAATACGCTATCTAAATGACCTATAATTCCCGACGATCCATCATGAGTTTACCCGGAGGCTATCACTCTATGAAAATTTATGGACTCTTATTATTAAGCTTGTTGTTCATTCAAAACGCTGCAGCGCAACTGCCCGACTTTACCGGGATGGTCCAGGATAATGGCAAAGCCGTGGTCAATATCAGCACCTCCCAAAAAGCCCCGGAGAATGAAGTAACGGGCTTTCCCGGAGAGCCTCAACTACCGGAAGGCATTCCTCCGGAACTGGAAGAGTTATTCAAACATTTCTTCCAAGGGCCGGGAGGCGGCATGATTCCCAGGGAAACTAATTCGTTAGGGTCAGGATTTATCATTTCCGGCGACGGTTATGTGCTGACCAACCATCATGTCGTCAAGGACGCTGATGAAATCGTCGTTAAACTAACCGACAGACGCGAATTAGTCGCTAAACTGATCGGGTCGGACTCACGAACCGATGTCGCACTGTTAAAAATCGATGCTGAAGATTTACCTTCGGTTGCCATCGGCTCCCCTGAAAAATTGCAGGTCGGCGAATGGGTACTTGCGATCGGGTCGCCATTCGGTTTCGAACAGTCGGTCACCGCCGGCATCGTTAGCGCAAAAGGCCGCAGCCTGCCCGGCGGAAATTATATTCCGTTCATTCAAACCGATGTTGCAATAAATCCGGGTAATTCGGGCGGCCCATTATTCAACATGGAAGGCAAAGTGGTCGGTATCAACTCCCAAATCTACAGCCGGACCGGCGGATTCATGGGGCTTTCTTTCGCAATCCCAATGGATGTCGTCATGAACGTCGTCGACCAGCTCAAAACTAAAGGTAGCGTATCGCGCGGCTGGCTCGGCGTGCAAATTCAAGATGTCACCCGAGAGTTGGCCGAATCGTTCGGCATGAAACGTCCTGTCGGCGCCTTGATCGCCAAAATTATTGCCCAAAGTCCGGCGGAAGCTGCCGATCTTCAAATAGGCGATATCATTGTCGAGTTCAATGGTCAGAAAATAGAAACATCCGGAGACCTGCCGCCACTAGTAGGCATGAGCCCGATCAATGAAAAATCCAAACTCACCGTGATTCGCCAAGGCGATAAAAAAGTGGTTAGCGTTAAAATCGGATTACTACCGGAAGAGGATGTTCAGCAAGCCGCCACGAAAGCCACACCGAAACCGGACAATCGCCTCGGCATCAGCGTCAGTAACCTGAATGAAGAACAACGCGAACAAACTCAAGTCTTGAAAAACGGCGTGTTAGTTCAGAATGTCGGCAAGGGACCGGCTGCCCAAGTCGGTATCCAACGCGGCGACGTCATTTTAAGGATCGCTAATAATGTCATTCGAGATGTGGCTGATTTTGATAGAATAGTCAAAAATCTTCCGGCCGGCCAATCGATTGCTGTATTAATACAGCGGCGGGGCAGCCCGGTCTTTTTGGCCATTAAACTAGATAAATAAACGTGGATTTAAAAAACATAAGAAACTTTTCCATCATCGCGCATATCGACCATGGCAAATCGACACTGGCCGACCGCTTCATTCAACTATGCGGCGGCTTAAGTAACCGGGAAATGGCGGCCCAAGTCCTCGATTCGATGGATATCGAGAGGGAACGCGGCATTACGATTAAGGCGCAAAGCGTCACCTTGAATTACCAAGCCAAGGACGGCATTACCTATCAACTGAACTTCATCGACACTCCGGGACATGTCGACTTTTCTTACGAGGTCTCAAGGTCCCTAGCCGCCTGCGAAGGAGCATTATTGGTCGTTGACGCCGCTCAAGGCGTCGAAGCGCAAAGCGTCGCGAATTGCTATACCGCGATCGAACAAGGTCTGGAAGTTGTCCCGGTATTGAATAAAATCGATCTGCCGTCCGCCGAACCCGAACGCGTGATGGCTGAAATCGAAGACGTTATCGGTATTCCCGCCGATAATGCCCTCAAAATTAGCGCTAAAACCGGCGTCGGTGTCGAGGACGTGCTGGAACAATTGGTTCAATTGGTCCCGCCGCCTTCCGGCGACGAAAATGGACCATTGCAAGCACTAATCATCGACTCTTGGTTCGATAGCTATCTGGGTGTAGTGTCGCTGATTCGGATCGTCAACGGCAGCATCCGCCGCAAACAAAAAATCACCATCATGTCGACCGGCAAGTCATTTCTTGTCGACAAAGTCGGCGTGTTTACACCGAAGCGACTGGAAAAAGACACCCTTAATACCGGCGAAGTCGGCTACATGGTCGCTTCGATCAAAGATATTTTCGGCGCTCCGGTCGGCGATACGATCACTTCGACCGACAACCCGTCCGATAAGCCATTAGCCGGATTCCAAAAAGTCCAGCCGCGCGTATTCGCCGGCTTATACCCGGTATCTTCGGACGACTATGAAGACCTGCGTGAAGCGCTAAACAAATTACAATTAAACGACGCTTCGCTGCAATTCGAACCTGAAACTTCGCAAGCACTGGGTTTCGGTTTCCGCTGCGGATTTCTCGGCATGCTGCACATGGAAATTATTCAGGAACGACTCGAGCGCGAATACGATATCGACCTGATAACCACGGCACCGACCGTGGTCTACGAAGTGACCACCCACAACGGGGAAGTTTTAATGGTAGACAACCCGGCTAAATTGCCCGATATCGGTGCGATCGCATCGATTAAAGAACCGATTATCCGCGCCAATATTTTAGTTCCTCAAGATTATTTGGGTAACGTTATCAATCTATGTATCGAAAAACGCGGCATTCAAAAAGACATGCAATACGCCGGACGACAAGTCTCATTGAATTATGAATTGCCGTTAAGCGAAGTCGTACTGGATTTTTTCGATCGTTTGAAATCGGCCAGTCGCGGCTTTGCTTCATTCGATTACGAGTTCTTGCGTTTTCAAGAAGCTTCGCTGATTAAACTGGATATCCTGATCAACGGCGAAAAAGTCGACGCACTGTCGATCATCGTTCATCGAGACATCAGCCAAAACCGCGGACGCGATTTGGTTGAAAAAATGAAGGACCTGATTCCTCGTCAGATGTATGAAGTTGCTATTCAAGCCGCGATCGGTTCAAAAATCATTGCCCGGTCGACAGTTAAAGCGATGCGTAAAAACGTGACTGCTAAATGTTACGGGGGAGACATCACTCGTAAGAAAAAACTCCTGGAAAAACAAAAGGCCGGTAAAAAACGCATGAAACAAGTCGGCAAGATAGAAATTCCGCAAGACGCTTTTCTTGCAGTACTTCAGGTCAACAAAGACTAACTTTTATTCTTATACTCCGACGCCCCTTATACTCCAATCAGCTCTTCACTTTTTGCACCTTTGACCATGAATTTCGATTTTTCATTTTTTTTAGCGATCGCCACTTTATTGACCGGAGCGATTTGGGGCGGCTATTTAGCCTACCTTAAATTCGCCAGCATCGACCCGCCACCGGAAAACGAGCCGATTATAGTCGAGTATGCTCGTTCGTTTTTTCCGATCGTGTTGATCGTTTTGCTGCTCAGATCGTTTTTGGTTGAGCCGTTTAGAATCCCTTCCGGGTCGATGATGCCGACCTTGCTGATCGGTGATTTCATTTTGGTAAACAAGTTTACCTATGGCATACGGCTACCGGTCATTAACAAAAAAGTCGTCGAAATGAGCCAACCCCAACGCGGCGATATCGTCGTATTCCGCTATCCTAAACAACCATCGGTCGATTACATCAAGCGCATCATTGGCTTACCGGGCGATCGTGTCGCTTACGATAAAAAAAACCTCTATATCAATGGCCATCCGGTTAAACGCGTTTCACTCGGCATTTATGAAGGCGTCGGCCAAGGCGAAAGCATGACCGGCACCGAACATTTTCTAGAGAATTTAAACGGTATCGAACATAGCATTTTAATCAGTCCCGGCGCGCCTTCGATTGACGGCGTTTATGTTGTACCCGAAGGCCATTTTTTTGTAATGGGCGATAACCGCGACAATAGCAACGACAGCCGCTATTGGGGCACGGTACCCGAACAAAACCTAGTAGGGAAAGCATTTTTTATATGGATGAACTGGGATTGGCAATATAAAGGCGTCGGCTTCGACCGTATCGGCACAATCATTCAATGAAATCCCATTTTTTATCTTATAGGGGACGACTATGAAAGCTTCCTTGCAACGCCAAACCGGATTAACGCTCATTTCGACTATATTGCTTCTGGGCTTGATCGCGTTTTTTACGCTGTTGATTTTGAAAATCGCGCCAATCTATATAGACCATAGTAAAGTAGTCAATTCACTGGCAGGCCTAAAACAGACTGTCGACATTCAAACGAAAAATAAAAACGAAGTTTGGAATGCCTTGGACAAGCGCTTTAACCTCAATTACGTTTATAACGTCACAAAGGATGATGTCAAAATAACCAAACAAGGCAATTATTTGAAAGTTGAAATCGATTATGAAGTCGTCGAAAAGATTGTCGGTAACTTGAGTGTACTCGTCGAGTTTAATGAAGTCATTGAGGTGGGTGTAGAGTGACGAGAGACCCTGAGATACTTTGTAAAAAACTGGGTTTGCACTTCAATAACATGCAGTTGTTTAAAATGGCGCTGACCCATCGCAGTATGGGAGCGCATAATAACGAGCGACTGGAATTTCTAGGCGACTCGATTCTTGGCTTCGTGGTCGCCGAGAAACTGCACGAAATGTTTCCGGAAGCCAGCGAAGGCGTTTTAAGTAGACTCAGAGCCAGCCTTGTCAATCAGGGTGCGCTCGCTGACTTGGCAAGAAAGCTTAATATAGGCGATTATTTAATCCTTGGCTCGGGGGAACTGAAAAGCGGCGGTTATCGACGCGACTCGATCCTATCCGACGCTGTCGAGGCGATTATCGGCGCCTTGTTTAAGGACCAAGGCATTGAAATTTGTCGGCAATGGGTTCTGGATATGCTGCAGGACAGACTCGACAGCTTATCGCTCGATAATTGGCAAAAAGACCCAAAAACACAATTGCAGGAATTGATGCAATCAAAAAAACTGGACTTACCCGACTACACCTTAACAACGATGTCCGGCTTACCGCATGAACAAACGTTTAAAGTGAAATGCACGATTCCATTATCGGGAAAATCGTGTATCGGTTCCGGCGTATCAAGAAAAAAAGCCGAACAAGATGCCGCAGAGCAAATGCTGGCGCTATTGAAGCGAGAACAATCATGAAATGCGGCTATGTTGCGTTAATCGGCCGACCCAACGTCGGCAAATCCACGCTGATGAATCATTTGCTAGGCCAAAAAATCAGCATTACATCACGAAAGCCACAAACGACCAGGCACCGCATTCTCGGCATCAATACAACCGAAACCGGCCAAGCGATCTATGTCGATACTCCCGGAATGCACGATAACGAAAAACGCGCACTCAATCGTTATCTCAATCGAACAGCGGAAACCACTTTGGTCGGCGTCGAGGTCATCGTTTGGTTAATCGATGGACTTTCCTGGCAGCCTTATGACGATTTGATTTTCAAAAAACTGGAGCAAGCCGGCTTACCGGTCATTCTAGCGGTTAATAAAGTCGATAAAATCAAAGACAGAGATACTCTGTTGGCATTTTTTGCCGAAGCCCAACAGCGCTTTGCTTTCGAACACATCATCCCGATTTCCGCGCTAAAAAAAACCAACCTGCAACAACTGGAAAAACTCGTCATGGAGTTGCTGCCGGAACGCGACCCCATTTATCCGGAGGATCAGATTACCGACCGTCCGGAACGCTTTTTAACCGCTGAAATCATTCGAGAAAAATTGACCCGCCGACTGGGCGACGAATTGCCTTATTCGTTGACTGTCGAAATCGAACGCTATGAAGAAAACCCCGAAATCACTAAAATCTATGCCGTGATTTGGGTCGAGCGTAGCTCGCAAAAAAGTATCGTGATCGGGAAACAAGGCGAAATGCTCAAGAAAATCGGTTCCGATGCCCGGCTCGATATCGAAAAACTAATCGATCAAAAAGTTTATTTACAGTTATGGGTAAAAATCAAACAAGGCTGGTCCGACAACGACCGAGCGTTGCGAAGCCTGGGCTTTAATGATTGAGACTGTTGTTTCGTTGCAACCGGCTTTTATCCTGCACCACCGGAACTTCCGGGAAACCAGCCTGATCGCCGAGGTATTGACTCGGGATTTCGGCCGGCTCTCGGTTCTAGCGAAAGGCGTCAGAATACCGAAATCGAAACTAGGCCCCTTTATTCGTCCGTTTGTTCCTGTACTATTATCATTTTCCGGCAAATCGGACTTAAAAACTCTGACGCACATCGAACCCTGGCAAACGGCACCGAAACTGCATAATCTCGCACTGTACAGCGGGTTTTATATCAATGAACTGGTCACTTATTTTCTGCACCCTTTCGATCCACACCCCGAAGTGTTTCTACTTTATCAAAATGCCTTAAGCCAGCTATCGAATACCTCAGACCTGGAACCCGTACTCCGGGTTTTTGAACTTAACCTGCTGACACAAGTCGGTTATGGCTTGCAGTTCGATGTAGACAACCTTCATCATCCGGTTTCGCCCAGTAAGAAATACCGTTTCAATGCCGAATCGGGACCGGTCGAATCGGAGCAAGGAGATTTTGCGGGAAGTACTTTCCTCGCACTGGAAGCACGCTCATTCCCGGACAGCGCCACTCTGACCGAGGCTAAAAAAATCATGCGCTCGGCAATTAATTTTCATTTGAATGGGAAGCCACTCAAAAGCCGAGAGGTTATTTCCAAAATCCTCAAACACTCGCATTCATGAACAACAACGATATTCTACTTGGCGTCAACATCGACCATATTGCCACGTTAAGGCAAGCTAGAGGTACTCAGTACCCTGACCCGATCCAAGCCGCATTGATCGCCGAACAAGCCGGCGCGGACGGTATTACTGCTCATTTGCGCGAGGATCGCAGACATATTCAAGACCGGGATATTTATCTACTGCGCGACATTATCCACAGCAGACTGAACTTGGAAATGGCCGTCACCGACGAAATGATTGCAATTGCGCTCAAAGTCAAACCTTACGCTTGCTGCCTCGTTCCGGAAAAGCGCGAGGAACTGACTACCGAGGGCGGTCTGAACGTGGCCGAAAATCAATTCCGCATGAACGATGTCTGCCTTCGGCTCGGCGAGGCCGGAATCGAAGTCTCCTTATTCATCGACCCGGATCGGCGTCAAATCGACGCTGCTGTGAAAGCGGGCGCGCCAGTCGTAGAATTGCATACCGGGCGTTATGCCGATGCGGAAACATCAAGCATTCGCTCCGACGAGCTAAAGCGCATTCAATCGGCCGCGCAATACGCAAACAGCGCCGGATTACAGGTCAATGCCGGACACGGACTCAATTTTCACAATGTCGAAGCGATTTGCAAAATCCCTGAAATTGTCGAATTAAATATCGGCCATGCCATTATCGCCCAAGCGGTTTTCTCCGGTTTAGCCAAAACCATCGGCGATCTCAAACAATTGATGCGGCAAGCCCGATTACAAAGCTTGATCTCTAGATAACCGATGAAATTACAATGCTTTCAATTAACCTCGGCCGGCGACCGAGAAGTTAATCAAGATTCGATGGGGCGCATTATACAAGACGACTATGCCTTGTTTATTGTTGCCGACGGACTCGGAGGCCATCAGTCGGGTGAAAAAGCTTCCCGATATTTTTGCCAAGGCTTATTAAAATTAGTCCATCAGCACCGGAGTCATCTTGCTCAAGCTCCCGATGAAACCATGACGGCATGGTTTAAATCAGCAGTCGAAGAAATGAAAAAGCTTTTCGGCAACGATCCATCCGCATCGGAAGCGCATACCACCTGCGCATTACTCTATATCGACCCGAATCAAACAATCACAGCGCATTGCGGCGACTCCCGAATTTACCGGATGAATGCGAATAAAGTTCTATGGCGTACGAAAGACCATTCAATCACGCAGCAACTGTTGGACGAAGGATCAATAACCGAACAAGAAATGGGCTTGCACCCTGAGCAAAACCAATTGACGCGTAGTGTAAATATCCAGCAAACCCATCTACCCGAAATCCATGTTTACCCCCCAATAAAACTGGGCGAAACATTTCTCTTATGTACAGACGGCTTCTGGGAGTACGTTAAACCCGCCGAATTACTCGATTTAGCACAACCCGATAGCGGTAAAATCGAACTAGGGAAATTTGCCCGATTGACGGTACTCAGGGCAAGAGGCCACAGCGACAATGTGACGGTCCAATGGATAAGGTGCCTGGGATGAAACGCATAAATAACCACGATGCTGACATTAAGACTGATGTTTGCGCGCATATCCTGTATCAAAACGACAAAACGACACACCACATCAAAAGGGGTCTATTGATTTAACAATAGCCCCTATCGCTCAAATCTCGAAATATACCTTTCGCACTTCAAATTTCGGCAGTGCCTGAGGAGACGCCAGGGTGTGCGGCAAAGGCTTTGCCAGCATGGAGCTGGCATAGAGCCTACAGGGATGTATTCACGGCGTCCTTTGACGGACACCCTGGTGCCGAATTTTGATCTGCGATGGGTATACATTAGGCGCGGCACCGAATATACTCATCGCACTTCAAATTTCGGCGGTACCGAAATTTGAAGTGCGAAAGATATATGATGCGCGAAAGGGAATATATCAGTACTTAGAGCAGATTTGCTCTGAATTAAAACTAGGCGGCCAAGCCGTGTTTTTGTATACGGTATAGCAAGGTATCTCGGGTAATGCCTAATAAGCGGGCTGACTTGCTGCGATTGCCGTTGGTTCTAGTAAGCGCTTGATTGATCAAGTCCGCCTCTAGAGAGTCCAATTGAATACCGAAATCAGGCAGTTTAAAATTCGGAATATCACCTGCATCTGCCGAAGGAGCCTTTTCATCAATATATTCAGCAAATTCATGCGGTAAATTATCGGGCTCGATAACTTTTCCCGCCAACAAAATCGACAGTCTTTCACATAAATTGCGGAGTTCTCTTATATTACCAGGCCATCGATAGCGAGTTAAAACTCGAATCGACTTTTTACTGAATTTCGGGGCTTCGAGCGAATGAGCCTGCGCAAAATGCCGAACAAAATGAGTAATCAGCGGCTCGATGTCTTCGGTTCTTTTCGATAGTGGCGGCAACTCTAACGGTACGACATTTAAACGAAAGTACAAATCCTGCCTAAACTGTCCTGCGTCGATTTGCTTAACCAAGTCTTGGTTACTGGCCGCGATGATTCTCACATCGACGCGATAAGGCTTGGTTTCTCCAACAGCTAAACATTCACCAAGCTCTAAAAAACGCAATAATTTTGCTTGAATCGACAGAGGTAACGAATTAATTTCATCCAAAAATAAGGTCCCGCCATCAGCGGCTTGAAAAATGCCTTGCTTGTTAATGTTGGCTCCGGTAAATGCACCTTTTTTATGCCCGAATAACTCAGACTCCACTAAGCTCTCAGGCAAGGCGGCACAATTCAACTTGATAAACGGCTTATTAGCACGCGCGCTTTCTTTTTGAATAGCGGAAGCTAGCACTTCCTTACCTGTACCGGTTTCTCCTTTGATGAAGACTGTTACATCGGTACAAGCAACCATTCTAGCGCTACGAATTAGAGAATCGAGTGCGGGAGATTTCCCAATTATCGAATTAAAATGATCCACAGGAGCCTCTCCTAAAATTATAAGTGTTGTAATCGCATGGGATTAAGCCATGGCAGAGCGGCCAATAATGCGAGTGCAATCATCAATAAGCCGACCATCTGCTTAAAGTACTGCATTCTAGATAACCTTGTTAGTGTGCTGGTTATTATACCGACACTTATCACGGCGGGTAAAGTCCCAAAACCGAAAGCCAACATCGTCAACCCGCTACGAATAATATCACCGGTCGTCGCCGCAAGTGCCAATGCAGCATAGACAAGGCCGCAGGGCAACCAACCCCAAATCATACCAAATAAAAAAGCTTGCTTGTGCGTTTTCACCGGAATTAAGCGGCGGCCATACGGCTCGATTAACTTCCAAAAACGGGATCCGGCTTTTTCGATATAAGCAAAACGCGGAAACCACCCCGCGATATAAAGTCCGGCACTGGTCATTACCACGGCCGAAAGTACCTGTAACACCCTATGACCGTGACCTTCGCCAAAAGGCATCGTTAATATCGCCTCAATAAAGCCTACCAACATCCCGGCCAAAGCATAACTACTGATACGGCCCAAATTATAGTTCAGCACATAAGGAAAAAGCTTAGCCTTAGAAGTACGGACCTCGGGCTTAAGACTCAGCGTAAGCGTTCCGATAATCGACCCGCACATGCCGATGCAATGCATGCTACTAAACAACCCCATCGCAAAAGCGACAAAATAGGAGGCATTAAAGGCGATAGTATGTTCCATAGAGGGAGAACATTAGCATATTTATTAACTTAAACAATATTTAGTTTTGAAAAAATGAGGATTTTGACTCATCTTTTTACGTGAAATAACACAGATCAATTACTTATGCCGCATAAATGAATAAATAGATAAAAACTCATTTAAAAACCGACTGAATTTGCATCTGGATTTTTTCCGCCATCGACTTACGGTCTTCGGCATCTCGAATCGGACGACCGACGACAATATAGTCGGCTCCGTTACGGAAAGCTTGCTCGACACTGACCACACGCTTCTGATCGTCCTCTTCTCTATTATCGACCGGCCTAATACCCGGAGTGACAACCAACAAACGATGATCTAATTCCTCCCTTAACATAGACGCTTCCAACCCTGATGAAACAATACCGTCGCAGCCGATTTGCAAGGCACGCTTGGCGCGCGATAAAACTAAATCTCGTATATCACATTGAAACCCCAAATCATCGAGATCCCCCCTATCCAAGCTAGTTAAAGCGGTCACCGCCAGTACTTTTAATTGCCCTTTTTCCTTCGCGGCCGCCTCCATAATGGCATCGTTACCGTGAATAGTCGCCAGGTCGACACCTTTGCTACTCAGCGCGCGAATTGCCCGTCCGACCGTGGCCGGCACATCAAAAAATTTTAAATCGACGAAAACCTTTTTGTTCTGTAGTTTCAACCATTCGATAAAGCCAAAATAATCCCCGGACATGAATAGCTCCATGCCGACTTTATAGAAAATCACCGAATCGCCCAATTCTTCGACCAAGGCTTGGGCTTCAGAGATACTCGGTACATCCAACGCCATGATTAAGCGCTCGCGGACAGGAATGGATTTTTCAGAAATAAAAGTTTCGGTCATGAGCAAGTATTGATATGCAATAAGAAAAGCCCTCTATATTACCGAAACTTAATTCAACAGTGAATGTTAAAATAGCGTTCAACTATTCCACCCTGCCAAAGACGCATATCAAATGCGCCTTAACTGCATGACAACCAAGCATTTAATGCATTTATGATCTTCACTCTGCTGCAAATGGCCGGATTAATCGCCTGCGGTATCGGTTGGCGCTGGCTTCGCCCAGGCGGACTTAGCTCCGAACAAGTTCGACCGGTTTTGACATCGGTGGTCTATTATTTGTTTTTACCTGCAATGGTACTAGAAGTCCTGTGGCGTTCGGACATAGGCGTACAATCTCTACAATATACTTTTCTTGGCACTTCAAGTATCGCTTTTGCAATGATTTGCATTTGGTTAATCGGGCGAGCCCTTAACATTCAAGATAAAAAACTTGGCGCGATTATTCTGGTCACCGCATTCCCCAATGTCACCTATCTTGGACTGCCCGTTTTAGAAGAAACTTTCGGTCATTGGGCTCGTTCGGTCGCCATACAGATCGACTTATTTGCTACCGCGCCTTTTTTATTTACTGCCGGCATCATGACTGCCCGTCATTTTGGCGAAGACCATAGCCACAAACACAAACCGATCTGGCTCAATCTCAACGCTCCGCCTTTTTGGGCAGCCTTATTGGCGGTGATTTTAAATATGAACCAGATTGCTGCTCCCGAGTGGTTACTGGGGGTTTTGCAGAAACTTTCGGCCAGCGTCGTGCCGATCATGCTTTTTTCATTGGGTTTGGCATTGAGCTGGCAAAGCATCACTTTGCGTAATCTACCTTATGCTCTGCCGATTATTTTGATTAAGCTATTTTTAATGCCGTGGTTTGCCTTGCAAGTATCGGTATTTTCAACGCTGGATGAGGCGCATAAGGCCGCAGCGGTCTTGGAAATGGCCATGCCCAGCATGGTATTGGGCATTGTTTTTTGCGACCGCTACCGGCTAGACAGCGCTCTCTATGCCATGGCGGTAACGCTGACCACCGTCTTGAGCATGATTACTCTACCTTTTTGGTACCGCATCATTACTACAACTTAAGTTCATTTATGAATCCGACCCTAGAAATTTTCTCGCAAGGCGAAGAGATCGTCACCGGACAAACTGTCGATACCAATGCGGCCTGGCTTTCTCAAGCCTGCGTAAATATGGGTTTTACAGTTTCCAGACATACCGCCGTCGGCGACCGGCTCGATGAACTCATAGCGCTCTTAAAAGAAATCTCGTCTCGCGCCGATTGCTGTATCTGTACCGGGGGGCTGGGCCCTACATCCGATGATTTAACCGCTCAAGCAGTCTCTTTGGCTTTCTCTATGCCCTTGCAATTCGACACGATAGCTTTCGAGCAGATTGCCGGCTTTTTTAAAAACAGAAGCAGAACCATGCCTGAAAGCAATCGAAAGCAAGCCTATCTTCCTAGCGGAGCCTTACGCATTGATAATCAATGGGGAACCGCCCCAGGATTTACCCTACAATACAATCGTTGTCGATTCGTCTTTTTACCCGGCGTTCCGTTCGAAATGCAACACCTATTCAATGAGTTTGTTAAATGTTTTTTCGAACGGCACTACGCCCTTAACCCTAAGCAATTAGTCACTCTAAAAACTATCGGTATCGGCGAATCCGACATACAGACGGCCATCGCAGATATTACAATACCTCAGGAAATTCAACTCGGCTTTCGTGCCGGTCCGGATCATATCGAAACAAAATTACTCGCCCCCGCTCAATATCCTCGCCAGAAACTCGACCTATATATTGATACAATAAAAAGCCGTCTAGGTGATTTTATTTTCGGAATCGCTGACGATCGCAACCATTGCGACGATTTACCTAGCACGATCGATAGAATGATGCGGGACCAACAACGAACGGCGATCTTCATTGAAACCATAAGCCAAGGACTCATAGCAGCGAAATGCGCGATTGCCAATGACTGGCTTTTAGAAACCCATTACCAAAGAAACCCCGCATATTTCGCCGACCGATTTTCCGTCGCTCTTGACGAAATGGACTTGCCAAGCCAAGCGAAAAGCATCGCGAATGCGGCAAAAGATCAAAGCGGCGCGGATCTTGCGCTCATACAGCTCTACCGTGAAGACAATACAACCGACAACCCGGACAACCGCACCATTACGATTTACAACGCGTTGTTAAGCCCCGAAGGCTTGCGGCATTCGACTCATACGATCGGCGGCTCCGTTAAACGAAAACAAAACCAAGCCGCGTTGCTGGCATTGGATTTATTACGACGCTATTTACAAAACACAAATTAATATCATGCCTTTAATTCGACTAACCAATGTTTCAATCGCCTACGGAACCCATGCATTGCTGAATAATGCCGATTTTCAACTGGACCCGGGGGAGCGCGTCGGGCTTCTTGGCAGAAACGGCGAAGGAAAATCCACGTTAATGAAAATTATCGCAGGAAACATCCAGCCCGATCACGGCGAAATCTGGCGCCAACCCGAGTTGAAACTCGCCTGGTTAGAACAGGCTCCGGAATTGGTTGGCGAATCTACCATTTACGATGCCGTAGCCGCCGGACTGGGCGAATTAGGCCAATGGATAACCCGTTACCATGCTCTGTCTACACAGTTAGATAATGCTGACGACAAAACACTGCAGGAACTCGGCGATCTACAGCATAAACTGGAATCCAAAAACGGCTGGCATTTTCAACAACAAGTCGAATCTACGTTAAGCCGGCTCAATCTGCCGGGAGAACTCCCGGTTAAAAGCTTATCGGGCGGCTGGAAACGTCGAGTCGCCTTGGCGAGGGCTTTAGTCCTCGAACCTGAATTGCTGCTTTTAGACGAACCGACCAACCATCTGGATTTGGAGAGCATCACATGGCTGGAAGAGCAATTATTAAATTTTCAAGGGGCCGTTTTATTCGTGACTCATGATAGATTCTTTCTACAAAAATTGGCTACCCGTATTGTCGATCTCGATCGCGGCAATTTAACATCCTGGCAAGGCACCTATGACGACTACCTTCGCAGAAAGGCATCCTCACTGGAAGATGAAGCCAATCAAAATGCCGAATTCGACAAAAAACTGGCCCAAGAGGAGGTTTGGATTCGCCAAGGCGTAAAAGCGCGGCGTACCCGTAACGAAGGACGTGTTCGAGCACTCAAGAAATTACGCGACGAACGCGCGCAACGCCGCGATGTTCAAGGAACGACCAAATTATCTTTGGATCGCGGCGACACATCGGGTAAAAAAGTCATCGAAGCAACCGATCTTTGCAAAGCTTTCGACGGAAAACCGGTGGTAAAAGATTTTTCAACACTCATTCAACGCGGCGACAAAATCGGCTTGATCGGTCCCAATGGCGCAGGAAAATCGACACTGTTGAAACTTTTACTCAAGCAATTAGAACCGGACAGCGGCACCGTCGAACAAGGCACTCGCCTGCAAGTCGCCTACTTCGACCAACTGAGAGAACAACTCGATCCGGAAATGACTGTCGCCGATTCGATTGCCGACGGCAATGATTATGTCGAAATTGCCGGAAACAAACGCCATGTCATGTCATACCTCGGCGACTTTTTATTCGCGCCGGCGCGAGCACGCTCGCCGGTCAAAAGCCTGTCCGGCGGGGAAAAAAATCGCTTACTCCTTGCGCGATTGTTCACGAAACCGGCCAACCTGATCATCATGGACGAACCCACCAATGATCTGGATCTGGAAACCCTTGAGTTATTGGAAGAAAAACTGGTCGATTATGACGGCACTTTATTATTAGTCAGCCATGACCGGAGCTTCCTGGATAATGTCGTTACCAGTGTACTGGTTTTCGAAGGCGGCGGCGTCATAAGCGAGCATATCGGCGGCTATAGCGACTGGTTTGCAAACTATCAAAACACCAAAGCCGCCGACATTGCTGTCAAAAAAACCGAAAGCATTGAAAAAAAAACCAGCAATGACACGCCGAAAAAGAAAAAACTCTCTTATAAAGAACAAAAAGAATTAGATGAACTTCCGGACCTGATCGACCGTCTTGAATCTGAACAAACAGCCATTAATGAAAAAATCAATTCCCCTGATTTTTATAAAAGTGACCCTACTTTGATCGCCGATACCCTTGAGAAACTGAAAACCATTGATAAAGAGATGGAACACGCCTTTCAACGCTGGCATGATCTCGAAGCCATGACTCATTAAATATTAAAATTCATTGCATCAAAAGCAATACTACCTTATCATTGCCTGTTTCCATTCGCTGATGGATTAAATACCGGAGAGATGGCCGAGTGGTCGAAGGCGCACGCCTGGAAAGTGTGTATACGGCAACGTATCGAGGGTTCGAATCCCTCTCTCTCCGCCACCGACCCAAACAGCCCCCGCAACAAACCCAGCAAAATCAACACCTCCCGCCTTTTTCAAGTCCCATAATGACCCATAAAAACCCTATACAACCCACATTATTTACGGTATTTTCTACGGTATAAATCACTTCTGAAAAATTTATACCGTATGAACCTCACCGATATTGAGATAAAAAACGCCCAAGCCGCTGATAAGCCTTACAAACTGCATGACGGTCAAGGCCTCTATGTGTTAGTTCATTCGAACAAATCAAAGTACTTTCGAATAGATTACAGTTTCGCCGGAAAGCGTAAAAC
This sequence comes from Methylotuvimicrobium sp., assembly GCF_050611805.1. Classification (NCBI taxonomy): domain Bacteria; kingdom Pseudomonadati; phylum Pseudomonadota; class Gammaproteobacteria; order Methylococcales; family Methylococcaceae; genus Methylotuvimicrobium; species Methylotuvimicrobium sp. The sequence continues at coordinate 50,005 of NZ_JBNGHF010000016.1, read as the reverse complement.
GCTTGCCTTAGGCACCTATCCGCGAACACGACTCAAGGAAGCTCGAGAAAAAGCTTATACCGTAAAAAAGCAACTCGAGGACGGTATAGACCCGTCATTAGTCCGCCGATTGGAAAAAGCCGGGATCAAAGAGAACACCTTCAAAGCCGTGGCTAATGAATTTTTAGAGACCAATTCAAAACGATGGAGCGAAGCGCATCGAAACCACATTCAAGAATGCTTCGATCGGGACGTTTACCCTTGGCTTGGCGATCGACCGTTAAAAGATTTATCGGCCATCGAGGTTTTAACCGTATTGCGGAGGATCGTTGATAGAGGCGCACTCGAAACCGCCGCCCGAACAAAACAGTTCATTGGCCAAGCGATCCGTTACGGAATCGCCCACGGCAAAGCTGAACGGGATGTAACGCAAGACTTACGCGGCGCGCTGCCTTCACCCGTCAAAGGACATTACGCGGCAATCAAAACCCCGAAAGAACTCGGCCAGCTCCTACGAGACATTTACGCCTACAAAGGAAGCTTCATTGTTCGAACTGCCTTACAGCTTCAACCGCTTGTCTTTGCCAGACCGGCTAACCTAGTCATGATGGAATGGTCAGAGCTTGACCTTGATCTTGCCGAATGGCGTATACCCGGCGAAAAAATGAAGATGAAAACCGATCATATCGTGCCGCTGGCAAAACAAGCCCTCGAGTTACTTCGGGAGATTCAACCGCTCACCGGCCACCGGCAATATGTTTTCTATTCCCCCAACGGCGGACACATTAGCCGCGAAACCATCGGCGCAACCATTCGCCGAATGGGTTACACCGGCAAACATACTGCCCACGGATTCAGAACCACGGCCTCAACGATCCTACATGAACAAGGCTTTCATTCCGACATGATCGAGCGGCAACTTGCCCACGCCGAACGAAACGCAGTCAAAGCCGCCTACAATCACGCGCAATATCTGCCCGAACGGCGGCGAATGATGCAAGCCTGGGCGGATTACCTGGACGCACTTAGAAAAGGTGCCGATGTAATACCGATCCGAAAGAGCGTCTAATTATTTGCCGGCACAAAACCGAATCGCCCGAAGCGGAAAGTTTTTGTTATAATCGATTCGCCAAGCTAGGTTAGCTCCCGAATCCCGAACTCGTCCCTCGGCTGCTTGGCTAATTCTCGACGGCTAACCTTGACGGGGTTATGAAGACAAACAAAAAACAAAAGGCGTTTATCGACTTTGTTGTGCAACGCCAACTTGAAAAACAACTATCGAAAGACCGGCTCAACCAATGGCCGCCCACCCCAACCTTGCTAACTTGTCCTGATGATTTAAGAGCTGCATTCAACGGCGGACTTGATAACCGGGACCACTGGACAAAATCAGACTGGCAAGCATACGCCCTGCACCTCGAAGAATCAGGAAAACAGTTTGCCGAACGCCTCACCAAAGCTGAAGCCTTGCGACTCTTGGCGGAACATAGGCTAAAGAGAACAGTTCCGGCCAAGCCCGACACCAAGCCCGGCATCAAGCCCAACGACCCAAGCGAAAATAAAACGCTCCTCACCGGAAAACCAGCACATCCGCAAACCGACAGACCAAAACGCGGACGGCCTCCTAAAGACTTTGAGTCAATCGATAGACTTATCGACCGAGCCGCCAATATTCAGCGAGGCTCAAATAAAACTATTTCCAATGAACAAGCCTTAACGATGGCTTGCCGAAAGCTTGCATTGTCGCCCGACTGCATAGATAAAATCGTCACACCCGCGACAATCAACCGCATGAGCCGCCTAGCTCCCAAGCGTAAAAGTTCTCACGAAAAATAGACAACCTCAGGTCACGCGAATTATCGTGAAACTATTTTCACTATCCCCGCTTTAAAAACTTCAACAAAATCAAAACAATTTTTTCACGAAAAATAATTGACCTCAGGTTTCTGTTTTAACGTGAAAAAATATGTGAATAATAGATTGCCAACGTAACAAAAACGCTTGGCTATCGTGAACACATCGACAACCTCTTTAATCCCCATCGATCCCTTATATTTCAAGGCCTCCGCAACGAGTGCGGTCGTCTCGACATTATTTTTCTGCTCATTTGTGGGTTATTTTTGGGTTATTTTTGGGTTATTTCTGGTTATTTTTTTCGGGCGTGAATTTGTTGTTCGCTTTCTGAAATTTTTGTTTTATATAGGTGCCCACGTTAAAAAAAACGAGGGGCCGCATGTCTGATAAAACCGAAAATTTAATACCGCTTTTTCTTCGAATTTCGGATGTTGTGCGCATGACCGGCCTCAGCCCTACTACGATTTATCGACTCGCCGCCGAATCTGGCGATTTTCCAAAACCCGTAAAGCTTTCCGCCCGCGCGTCTGCGTTTCGATATTCCGAAATTGTCGAATGGGCGAATACTCGCAAGGCTGCTCAATGACTTCGCTAGAACTTGAGGCCGCCGCGATTGCCGCATGTGCCGAGCTTGGCCTTCAGCCGCCCAAGGCTTTTACCCGCGGTCGTTGGCTTCAGGTTCCGCTTGTTGAGGGATCTCGAACAGCTGGCCGCGTGAAATTGTTCGAGGACGGAAAAGGCGGTATCGCCTTCAATTGGACGACAAACGAGCGGCGCCCGTTTTTTACTGATGCTGATTTCATGCCGCGAAAGCCCACCAAAGCCGAACGGCGCAAAGCCGAGCGCGCAAAGCGTAAGCGTGAGGCAGAACGCCGCGCACAATATGACGCCGCCGCCGAACGTGCCGCGCGCATTTGGCGTGGAGCTGTGCCGGCTGTATCGCACCCATACTTAACCAGAAAAAATATCGAAGCCCACGGCGCGCGCCTTGGCCGGTGGGTTCGCTTAGTCGAGGATTCGCACGGGAACCGCGCGCGCATCATTATTCCAAACGCACTACTTATTCCGATGATGAACGCATCCGGCGAGATTCGCGGCCTGCAAGCGATTTTTAGTGAAAAACACCCCGTCCTTGAGAGGGACAAGGATTTCACCCCTCTTTGCGAACGCGCCGGCTGCTTTTGGTGGATCGGGCCGAAAAACCCAGACCCCAGCGCTACAGTTTTGATTTGCGAGGGGTTCGCGACCGCCGCCACGCTTCACGCCGAAACCGGCTTTCGCGTTTACACCGCCTTTGCAGCAAACAACCTCCTGCCCGTTGCCCGGATCGTTCGCGAGCGATTGCCCGAGGCGGACATCGTCCTATGTGCCGATAACGACCAGAACACGAAAGGGAACCCTGGCATCACGCACGCCACCGCCGCCGCACAAGCTATCAATGCACGGCTAGCGGTGCCGCCGATTGACGGCGATTTTAACGACTTTGCCAATAAAAACAATGACATCAAGTAATAAAAAGGATAATGTTTTTCGTATAATCGACGGCGCGAAAGCTGCCGCCGTTGATGATGATGCAACGACCGGCGGCGGTGGTGGTGGTGGCTCTGGCGGGGGTTCGACGTTTGTCGAATTTGGTGCCGAGACGGAGAAGTTCATCGAAAAAGACGGCAAGCTTTATAAAATTAGGCGCGTGAAAGAAGAAGATCGGATGATTTTATTAGCTAATTTCACGGGTTTCATATCCGAGGTCATCTATTACGATGAGGGCGCCGGCGATGATCCTGAGCAGTTTTTGAAGCTGACCCTAGTAACTAATATTGGCCATGCGAAAACGAAAAAATTATCCGCTGACGATTTTTATTCGCGCGATGTTATTAATAAGAATTTTGGCCCTGAGTTTATTTTGTTCGCGAAACACCAAGCGTACAAGAACCTTATTAACTATTTACGTATTAAATCTACCGCGCTCGATTTAATGGCATCTACAACGGTTTACGCCTCGACGGGTTTTCGTTTTATTGACGGATATTGGCAATACCTGACTAACGCCGGCGCGATAAGTCAAGATGGCTTTATTTCTGCCAACGTTGATTTAAAGCGTCAAAACCTTGCCAGCTACTCACTACCGGCCCCCGATTTGGATCGGCTCAAAATCGATTTCGCAAATTTTTTTCCAAAAATTTTGGCAATTTCGCCGACTGTTCCGGCGTTAGGATATTTTATGCTGTGCGTAATGCCGCGCGCGCTCCTTGAGGAAATTTCCCCGGCTGAATTTTCGATTTTTTTCTACGGAACCACGGGGGCCTTTAAATCAACGATAGCTAAATTTATCATGTCATTTTTTGGTTCCGGATTCATCGACGCGGGACCGACTGCGAGTTTCTCGGATACTGTCAATCTCATCGAGCAAGTTTTATTCACGGTGAAAGATGCGCCCGTACTTATCGACGATGCGCGCTCAGTTAGCGTTAAACAGTCTGATGCAATGCATGACGCGCTCGACCGAATTTTAAGGAACAAAGCTAATAAATCGTCCAGAGGAAGGTTTAGCGAAACCACGCACAAACCGGCACGCTCATTGCCGATAGTAACCGCCGAAGAGCCGCCTAGAAACGCATCGGCGATCGCTCGCACATTGACCGTGAACTTTCCAAAGGACACATTCGACAAAAAGAATTTAAGCGAACTTCAGCGACTCGCAAGGCGCGGCGACTTCGCCAACCTGACTGCATGTTTTTCATCCTGGCTTTGTTCGCGCATTGAAACTCTCAGACCAGAGTTTCGAAATAATTGTGAAGCGCTTCGCGATGGTTTCATCCAATCCGGAAAGCTGCAAGGCGCACACGAACGCGCGCCGGGCATGATTTCTGAATTGATCGCATCGTCTGAAATTTTTACTGAATTTTTGAGCGACTGCGGCATATTACCAACCGCCGCCGCTAATTCGTTTCTGGCCGAGACCGAAAGCGCGCTGCTTGCGATATTCGGCGAGCAAGGCGCGCATGTGGATGACGCTGACGAGTGCATCCGCTTCATCCGTTTACTAGCGTCAGGCTTAAAGGCGGGACTGTGTAACATCGAAAACCCGCTCGACCACGGTCCGCCGAAGACGACCACACCTTTCATTTTCGGCTGGCGCGATCCCGTACACGCAGAAAACGGCGAAAAAATATACCGAAGATGCGGCGATTTGATCGGCTGGTATTATCCAGGCGCCGAAGATGCCCCGGACGAAATATGGCTCGAACCAAATCTGGCCTATTCTGCGGCTCAATTTCTGGCCGGTCGTCAAAAGCAACAAATCGCCGTGCCCGCGTCTACCATCTGGCGGCAAATGCTAGATCGGGGTTACATCGCCAAACCATACAAACACGGCCATGAGGTACGACCGCGCGCCTCTCGTACAATCTCCAACCAGAAAACTCCCGTCATCGTTATCGATGCGCGGCTGCTAAAGTCCGGCCCAGACGAATTCAATAATTGTAAAAAAAATGAAACCGAATAAATTCGAACGCGGCCTAATCCGTGAATTTGAAGATTTAGAGCGCTACTTTGCCGGACGCGCGAAATACAGGCCATCGTGTAACAAGATCCGAAGACTTACCCGTGCAGCCGGCAATCACTACCGCGAAAACTGGCGTGACTTCCCATTGAGACGGCGCGTTCACTGTTTTGAACACCGCCTTCACGAGGGCGGTTTTATTGTCGTGAAGTATTGCGTTTCCAGTTGGGGGCGCGTTCGGATTGTGCCACCGACGAAATACCCACTTACCCGCCGAAATTTGTTAGGCCTAGATTAGAGAGACTCATGACGACACGAAACAGATTCGATTTTTCAAAATTTTCAGATAACCAACTTTTTCAAGAGATGCAAAAGACACGAATGCACTTGAACATTTTACAGCTCGAGTTCGACAAGCGCGCAAACATTCGCAGGAAGCCAAAAAAGTTATCCGTCCACGATTTCCGGAAAGATACGAAATGACCACTCAAAGTGAAATTAAAAAGCGGCTTCTCCCATTTGAAACCGTTAAGCCGGATATCGTCGAGGCCTGCACCCAAGCGCTTGATGCCCTTTATAAGTGTTCGGGCGTTTCGGCTACCGATCATGTTGAGCGTTTAATTCTCGAGCAGTTTACAGAGGCCTGCACGATCCTTGCCGGCGTTCGATGGAATTTAACCGACCGGATTGAATTGACCGCCGAAATGCCGGACGGCGAACCGTTAGACGAACTGGACGAAGCGGAGGAAACCGAGCTATGACAACACTTTGCCAGCAATGCAAGCGATTTGAAGACGGCTATTACTGCCAGGCCATGCAACAAAACGCGCCGCCGAACGTTTCGCAATGCAAAAGCTTTGCGCCACTGCCGGCACCCAAACCCGATGTAACCGAACAACCAACCAGAGAGTAAACACATTATGACTGACATTAACCTAGAAGTTGTCCGCCGTTCCGCTGCAATGGCGAAACAATCCGAACGCCCCAAAATACTTCACGCCCAGCTCGAGCAGCTCCGCGCGGAAAAAAACCCGAAGAACCGGGGCGAGATCGAAGCAATTAAAAATGAATTGGCGGCGCTTGCGGCTGCCGGTTATCGATAACGAAGGGGTAATTATGGCATTAGACACAGTTGCAACCATTCTAGGCCGCGTAAAAGTTGCGCCGCCTGATTCGCCGATAGCGGTTTTTAAATGCGATAAGCCGGGACTGCTCCGCGCGGTCTTCGGCGCAACAATCGATTCTAGGCTAGAAATGGATGCTAAACGCGGCGAGTTAATCGGCGCATTTTGTCAAAATGATGATGAGGCCATCGTCAAACGTAAATTGATGGATGGCATATTTTTTTCAAACAGAGGTACTAAAAATGAACCAACAACAACCGAATAAAAGCGAAGTCCCGGTATTTTGCACCGATTACCGCGAAATTCAGAGACGGCAAAGGCTCGAGCGCTTAGGCGAGATCGGCGACCAACTAGCCGACCTAAAAATGGAAATGTCTCACCGGATCAAGCACGGCGTCAACTATCACGACATCGAAAAAAAAATGGAACACTTACGAAATGAAGCCGCCGGCTTGACAACAGCGAGCCAAATTTAATTTTTGCTGAGTGAGGCACCATGTCTCACCAGTAAAACTTTACTAAACCTTTAAAAAACTTTACTAAAACCTTTAACAAAACAATTATGAACATTGAACAAATACAAGCCGAAATTCGCAGAAAAACCGCTGAACTTGAGCGATTAGACGGCGAAATTGACAGAATACGCCCTTATAAGCGCGTTGATACATTCCCGCTAACGGATGCAATCGCAGAGCTTTTGGCAAGCGGCAAGACCGACAGCAAGACCACGCAGAGAATAGAAAAACTTGAGGCCGAGCTTGAACTTGCGCAGCGGCACAATGCTACGCTTGCCGATGCCAACAAAGGCAAAAACGACATTGCCGACGCCATCGACCGAAAGATTAAAGCGCTTGAAATCGAGCTTAGGGCGGATCGCCAAAAGCTCAAGGAATTAACAACCGAACTCCTACTGTCCGAACTCGAGAAGCATCGGGCCGGATATCGGAAAGCCTTGGACAAATTTTTAAACGAGGTTGCATGCGCGGCGGAAATTTCCGAGAGGCTCCGCGTGCTGCACTGGGATCGGCATAACCCACACCTTTGCAGCTTCCAAAGCGAGATCGGCAATGATTACGAGAGCGGATATATCCGCGTTCGCATGATGCCGGGATTGGTTCAGCCTTCTAACGGCTCGTATATTCATACGCTCGTTAGATCAGCCGGCGAACTACCCAAGCAAGACGCGGTCGAGAAGATTTTTAAAGAACACGGCATTGACGATGACTTACTACCTGGCCGGCATTAACAGAGTGTAATTACCGTAATTATGTAATTACGGTAATAATTTTATTATTTTATGAGGATTTTATGATTTCAGACAGATTAGCAACATTTTCACAGGAGCAGGCCGTTACCGATTCGGCGTTTGGTGTTGACAAGATCGACCTTGCGAACGTCGTCGATGTGCAGGATTCAAGGGATGTCGGAGGCGGTGTACCGCTCAATGTCGCGTTTGGTGTTGATGAGTCGGCGGCGGCGTCTGGAAGCGCTACCGTGACCTTCCAGGTTGTAAGTTCTGACTCGCCGACATTGAGCGATCATGTCGTATTAGCGCAGTCGGGAGCGATCCCCAAGGCTGACTTGGTCGCTGGCCGCAGTCCTATCGGCGTATCGATCCCGCAGAGTCATTCACTAAGCGAACCATTCGGCAAGCGTTACATCGGCGTTCGATATGTGATTGCATCGGGACCGCTTACGGCCGGCAAGTTTTCCGCCGTTCTTATTGCCGGATCAGTGCCAAGCTCCGGGCGTATGTACGGCGGAAACTTCACCGTTCTTTAAGGCTGTTTTGGCAATATAACCCACTGGCGGCGCGAAGCCGTCAGTAATTTACTACTGAGGTTTTTATGAGAGCGTATGCTAAAAACGCACCAAATAGGATGATAGCCGAGCGACCGCTTGAAGATGGCGAGAGGTTCTTGATTCACACAAAAGATGGAACCTATTCTTCAGAAAAAGCCAGAACCATTGGCGAGGCCTTCGAGCTAAACCCGAGCGCTTTACAGATCGACAGGGTTAGAATGGTTCACGATAAAAACGGCTCGAGGGTAGAGAATTTAGGAAGCACAGCCAACCCTGAATTACGGCGATATCTTCGGCAATTTACAAAAAAATGAGGTGATTTATGTCAGTTTTTGACGATAGAAAGAAAAATGGCACAAGCGGCGAAGCTTTGTCTATGACAATGGCTCTTACGTTCCCCGACAAGGAATTTCCAGGGGAACCGACGAAGGACGAAATCCTTCTTGCGAGATCGGCAGGTTTGAAATCAGCCTATGAGTTGGTTGAATATGATCGGCTAAGGCAAAGAGCAGCAGCTCCGCCACCACCGCCACCACCGCCGACGAATGGTTATAAGTGGGGGAGCAAAGACAATAAGACGCTTTTGACGTGAAGAAACCGCAACGATTGCCGTTAGGTAAAGAAACTTACATTTAAAAGTTAATAAGAATTATCATATATTTCAAAGGCTTGTGTATTTTTATGCAGGCCATTCGGTTTTCTAATTAATTAAAATAATCTTAAACCTTGAAAAACATTTCTGAAATGCTAGACTTTAATTGTCGATACAAATCGACACGGAATTGGCGTTCCTAACTTCTACGGCGATAAGCCGCCTTGAGCGGTTTTTTTTCGCAGAATTTTCAGCTCACTATGTCGGGCTGATGGAGCACTCGAAAGAGTGCCGGTCTCGTAGAAGCCGGACGCCAACTCCATCAGTCCGGCTCCCAATGATTGGCGTCATGGTTGCCGGGAATTAAAACATTCTACGGAGCACGTCATCATGACCACTCAAAATCCATCCAACCAAACTACCGTCCGCATCTACATTGATCGCGACGCGGCCACCCTTGCCGGTTACGACCTACACGGCAAAATCGAACGAACCGTCAAACCTTCGGAACTCACCGCGCAACAACGACAAACCCTTGTCGATATCAATTTCATCCTTGGTGAAGGCAACACCGGCGCCAAGATCGACGGCACCGAAAGCATTACCGAGCTGTTAGACCGAGCCTACAACAAAATCCTTGCCGATCAAGCCAAAGAGCAAGCCCGAATCGATGAGGCGGTCGAGATCATTACCCGGCGGATTGTCGAAAACTCCGCATATAACCCGCATCACATCGATACGCGCACTGGCCGCTTAGAGATCAAGCAAGGAAAACATGCGCTTATTCAAATCACATCCGAAGAAGCCGATAAAACATGGATGCACCGATATTTTTATCAAAGCGCTGGAACTTTGTATTTCGGCAAAGATAAATCTATTGATGAGATTCGCGACAGAGTTCTATCGAATCCGGAAGTTGGAGACCGCCTTGCAAGCCTGGATCAAGTCGCCGACCACATCCAAGGGCAACTTGACCGAGCCAAGGAAACCCGCGACCGGATCGCCGCCGAACGCAAAGCAGCGACCGAAAAGGCCGAGGCCGAAGCCAAAGAGCGAGAAGCCGCACAGCTCCGCGCGTTTGCCAGAAACATGATGACAGCAATAGACCAGCGGAAATTCGAGGCCGGTTTGCTTCCAAACCATGAGATTCTTTGCGCCATGGCGGATTATGTTTTTGAGCCCCTGGATCAATTCGAAGCCGTGGACCGTGCGGCACTCTATGCCGATGCTAGGGATTACCTGAGCGAATACGGCGGCACGATCCAGGAGATTACCCGCGAAGTTATCACACTGACCGACGACCAATTTTTAACACTCGAAGCCATCAAGAGGGAGGCTAACCAATCATTACCCGGCGCAACGGTCGAGGCGTTGAAATTGGTATTGTATTCGGATAATGCGCTAGAAGATTACGACCCCGAGATTGAATACGTTATTGCTCGAGTTAGCGTTAAGCATGGAGAGTTCGACTTTCAAAAGGACTTCATGCTTTACGAAACCGACGAAGCTGACGACAGCGTGGAGGGTTAAATCATGAACTGGCATGTATTAATCAAGGCCTTTCGCGGCAATAAAACCCTGTATTCCGATTGTGGTCATAAACATCGATCTATCGAGGCTGCAAAGCGTTGCCAACGTAGGATATCGCAGCAAGAACCCGAACCGGGCGTGACTATCGCCTTTGTCGATTTGCGTTTAGTTGGGGGTACGTCATGAAGCCGTGGTCAACGTCGAAACAAAATACAAAACCTAATGCCGATTTATCGACAAGGCTTGTCAATATCTTAGCGGATCAGGAAAAACAACGAGGTTTAAAACCGATGCCATTGGAGGCCGATCTTTTGCTTAAGCGCATTGAGCAAGGCGGTCAATCCGGGGATTATTTGGCGGACGCTTTTAATTCAACTTATCGGAATATTCCTTTCGGCCAAAGCCTTTTCGATATCATCCACCTGGACGCCGAAGCCTTCCGGCTTTTTCATGAAATCCTTCACATTCGGCACGTTCCCGGTTGGTCGGATGATGAGCTTTTTGTCATTGAGCGCAAGATCAAAGCGATTAGGGAGGCTAGATAATGAATAAGCCAATTTCAAAGAACATCGTCGAACGTGTCGTTATCGTCCCGGAAAATAAGCGCTTGGACTTTCTTTATGAGCATTTCCGTACACCGCTTTTCGATCAGCTCGTGTTCAGGATCGCGGATAAGGTTATTAAAGATTATTCTGGCGGCTATTTCGAATACTGCCTGCTCGAAGATTCTAAGGCCGCCTTCCTTCGCCTGGGATCGAGCGAAGGCTTTACGTTAATTAATCCCTTCACGAATGTGGAACTCGAGAACGTTGACGATACCCCGACCGGCTTGATTGTTTCGCTCTATGCCCTGGGCCTACTGATTGAAGACCAAGGAGACCGATGCCACGAAAGCCTTCACGATATCTTTCATGACATACGAACCGCGATTATCGATTATTGCGACGAGGTCGGGCGGCATGACATTTTTTATTGCTTAGTCGATTGAGGGGGCGAACATGATAAATAGTAATTATTACGGTTCACCCGTTCAAAATTCGATCGGCGACTTGGTTAAAGTGCTTCACTTGGAGGAAAAAAGCCGGAACGATGCCGAGATTAAAGGTGTTCCGGCACTGCATCGGCTGTTCAATATAGCCAAGTCAAACAGCCGGCAAGCGTTGGTTATTCGCCGGTTCTTGCTTGGTTTGTATGATGGCGCACGGTTCCCGGTCAACCTGAACAGCTTGCGTTATTTAGACGTTAATATTATCGATGACTCGCTTTTGGTTTTGGGCATGGACGCGATGAGTTTATCAGCTAATATCGACGACCATATCGCCAAAGGTTCGATGTTCTTCGAGGCTTGGGCGCGAAATGCGGAGGTGCTGCAATGAGTATTCAATGTTTAAACTGGGCGTTCACTCTACCGCTAACCGGCGCAGCAAAAGCCGTAATTATAGCCTTGGCCGATAGAGCTAATGATGTTGGATTCTGTTACCCATCATTCGCCAATATTGCGCAAAGGGCGGGCTGTTCGAGAATGACAGCAATTAGGTCAGTAGAGAAACTTGAGGCGTTAGGGTTTTTGGAGAAAATTAAAGGAAAAGGCCGTTCAAATGGGTATTTTTTGAAGCTTGAGTTATCCACAGAAAACGACCAAACCAGTAACACCACGATACCGGAAAGCGGTTATCAACAAGTCACACCATGTGACCAAGTAGTCACACCATGTGACCTTGGTAGTAACACCATGATACCCAAATCATCAAGAACCACCAAGAATCAAAAAAACGCGCGCGAGGAACGCCTAGAGAAAACCTCAGCGGACAAAACTGAGCAAGCTGACGGGCATTTGAGTTTCAAACCCTGGCAGCCGCCGCAAACTCAGCGGCAAATTAACCGCGAAACCGGACGCGGTGAGCTGCAATCGATCAAGCAATTCTTGGGAGTTTATCGCCATGATTAGACTTGAGATCGTAAAAAACAATCGGGTAATTGCGCGGCTACGGCTCGACAAAAACGCATCGAAAGACCTTCTCGAGCTTCTTTCGCGCGGTTACGGCATACAGCCAATTTTGCAAGCCGGGGCGACTATCCCGGCTAAGGCGGCAAAATGAAAGAAGCAGTGATTACCGGATTTTTAACTGGCGCATTGGTCGGCGTGATATTAATTTTCGCGGCTGGCTATCTGGAAAACTGGTGGCGGGCAACTTCATACCGCAGGTGGCGAAAATGAAAACGCTCTACGTCATTATGGCAATAATGCTAATCGTTACATCCTGCCGGGCCGGTGCCGATATCTTCATCGTTCAGCGCATTGTGATCGATGAAAAGGAATTGATTAGATTGCTATCGAAACCCAAGCCCAAGCCTAAAATTTCGATCATGAAGGAATACGATAATTGCCGGCTTGGTGATCGGATCGCCTGGGCGGTTCTCACGGATCAGTAAAGCAACGGTCAAAGAACGGTCAAACATTAACGAAAAAAAAGCCGCTTGTGTATGGACGACACAAGCGGCTTTCCCCTAGACCAAGCCAACCACTAAGCCTAATCTGGCGAAATCTTCCCATTGACTGGGTAGATTGTCAATTTCTTAAACTTTAATTCATATCGAGAGGTAGACGAATGGAACCGTTAATTCATAGACCAAATGACACATGCCAGGATGCGCTTGAAGATTTATTCATGTGTATGGCCGCAACTATTGAAGACTCCTTAATGCAGTCCGGAGCAAAGCCCGGAGTAGATTATTCATACCTTGACCTTTACAAGCTGGCTTCGCCCTTTGTATTGCATACTTACAAGCTTCCAGAGGCAAATATTCATTATCGTTGTTCATGGCCGCATTATTACGATAAGTAATTCAAACACCAAAAGCCGCTTGTTTCATATCCAAGCGGCTTTTTCGAAAACCATCAAACCCGCAAACTACCCAACAAAAGAAATTTTAAATTCCAAAGAAAAACGGCCTTAACGCGTTTTTTATGCCTTACCCTTTACACCTGCATTGCTTCAAACATGAAAACAGCATCGCACAAGCAAGATATTTTAATCTTCATTACTTTTGACGATCTGTATTAGCCGCGCCCGCTCCCTTCACTTTTCCCCCGTATTAGGCCCGCTTTTTTTCTCTGTCAATCTTTAGGCCTTGGTGCATCACTAAACGGCGATCGGTGCCAATAGTTCAAGCTCGATCCTTCACGATATAAATTCTGTATGTTGATGAGTGGATAGTTCGCTATATCGGGATCGGCTACTTACTGGCCGAGCAAAAATCAAAATGCGCGAGAATGCGCGGAATTTCGCGCAACAAACCCACGAAATAACGCCAAATGCGCGGAAAAATAGCCAAATGCGCGGAATATTTTTAGCATCCGCGCATCAAAACTAAAAAATAAGGCCATATACATCATACGCTTACACGAAAACAACTGAGCCAAAACGTTGAAATGCGCGATGCGCGGAGGGTGTAACAACATACTTGTATAAAAAACTGTTTTTTCCTTAACGCAATAGCAAACAATATTTTGAGTGTATATATATATTTTATTTTTTAATTTTATCTAGTAAATAAATATATATATGTTGTTGTTTTTTATATTTTTTTTGATGCGCGGCAGCGGCAAAAAATCCGCGCATTGGTCCGCGCATTGGCGCTTAAAGCATTGATTCATATAGCGTTTTCAATGCGCGGAATTTTCGCGGGTTCGCGCATTTACAAATATTTTCGCGCATATTCTGAAAAAATCCGCGCATTTTTGAAAACTTGTCATGGTCAGACCCGATCATTTAGCCGATAGCCACCACTTGGCTGAGGTCCGTTCACCAAGCCGCCATTGCTTACAATCCGAACCGGCGTTATACTCTCCCCCACTTCAAAACCCCACCGATCCCACCGACCGCCATCAAGCCGCCAAGGCTCCCGGGCTTTCCCACCCTGCCGCCTGTTTACTTATGTTTACTTTTTCCGTTACCTGAGCATCAAAAACCTGACAGAAACCTAAAAAAAGTCGTTACAGGTAAACATTTTTGATTGACATTGCTTTCTCGCTGCCTGCCCTGCCCTGCACGGCGTGAGCAACGAAAGGAAAGGAATAGTGATAAAGCCTAAAAACCATCATCCCTATTAAAAAAAATACCGTCCGCTTCATTCATTGGGACCAACTACCGGCAAGCTTGCCGAATATCCTCCTGGATAAAATGCTTATTCACTCGCCGCCATCGATCCAAAAACACGCCCAGTGCTTTATCGCGCACGGTATAAAACGCGGTATAAGTAAAATTTGGTCATTCATAAAGCCTTAAGATTCAAGCGACTATAGTAATTATTCGATTGACTCTCTCTCCGCCACCGACTCTAGCCTTATTACAATTCACTTCACGGTATATTCGATATGGTTGGCGGATACTGGAACATCTATTACACCCACCCGATTTGATGAGATACAGGGCCGATTGATCCGCCCTTACTTTTTTAGCCCCTTCTATAGCCAATGTCCTCGCAGGTACAAGATGTACAGTGGACCAGCAAGCGGGACGCATCGTCCTAGAATAAAGCATTTTAGATTAAAAAAATAAGACCTTCATTTAACAGCTTACTTTGCGCTTGCATTGAACTTTCGCTCACCCAAGAGGCTTGCAAGAATGTTTAGGTAATTTTCTGAAATATACCTTTAGCATTTCAAATTTCGGCAGTACCTAAGGAGGTGCCGGCATGGATGCGAATCTCACCATACTGGCTTCGATGCTGATCGGCCTAGTACCGATACCTGTTAAGTCCCACCATATTCAAGACTATCATTATAAGCAAGTCATTAACTATTGACTCAAGCATCACGGCTGATACATATACAATGGCTGCTAGGTGTTATTACAATACTGTCGTCGATCGACCTACATCAACCGACTGACCTTGCCAAACGACTTAACAACAAAAGCCTCTTTTGAGCTAACAATCTAAAATTACAATACTTTTCAATTTAACAAATTGAGTTTCCTGCATCCTGAATTCTGTTAGAATCTCATTTGTGCTCACAACCCCATACTACACAAATAACAACAATGAAAAATTTTAAATTCTTGTTTATTATCATCGGCTTCATCGGACTTATATTATTTCAGCGCGAAGCCATCATGCCATTTGTGCATAAAGTAGCCAGCTCCGATCTTTTTCTCGTTGACTCAGAAGATATCGGTGATCTAGAAAGTATTTCCAATGAAATGACCGACCTGGCATTTACCTTCTGTAACAACTACATCAAGGAAGAGCTTGATAATAAGTATTCGGTATTCTTTTCGGCACAGCCGCTTAACGCATGGGGTATCGGCAACCACCAATACGTCATTAACGCAGAGGTTGAAATAGCAGGCCCCGAAACGGCAAGCATCACTCGAAGATATGCCTGCCGGATTAAATACAAAAAAGGCGATGATAAATCGGGCATTTTGAATACTGACAATTGGTCGGTTGACGGATTATCCGGCATTGACGAGTTATAAACCGATTAGCCTAGAAAAAACCATCCCTCGCCCGAAAGATTTGCTGGAATGTTTAGGTAATTTCTTGAAATCCTTCACGGACTTCATGCGTTTCATGGTTAAACAGCCGAATTTTGTATTAGCGCCTTCTAGAACCCTATTCGCTGCAAAAAATGCCCTTTTAATAAAGGGCATTTTTTAAGGCTATGTTCGCGTTAATAATTGATACCCATTTGAACTCAAAGTCAGCAGAAACCAAAGGATATAGCTCTAAATAACTTGCTTTTTTCAATATTGAACGGGTAATACGGTACGATTACTCGCCTGACAGGACGCCGTAAATACGTCCATGTAGGCTTGACGGCGGCTTTCCCTGCCGCCGACACCTGTCAATCGAGCAACCGTACCCTCCTTTCAACAATTCGCTCAATATTGAAAAGCAATCATTGACTATTTCCTAAATGGTTTATTTAGCAGGAAAGATAACCGTTTCAACTTCTAACGCGAACATAGCTTTTTTAAGGTGACTTTAAATCATGCCTATTGCACGTCAAATTTCGGCATTGACATATGCGACATCGGGGCAACTCTCTTAGACTTGCCGACCCTCGCCTACATTATAGTCATAATTTAGCTAAGGAGCATGCGCACTAAAGACCTGCTTGCGGCCTTCCTTATCGAACGCAATGACTTTATAGGCGTCTTTGCGATCGCCCATTTCCATACCGGGCGTCCCGACAGGCATCCCCGGCACAGCAATACCTAAAACATCGGCCTTTAAACTCAAGAGTTTTTCGATATCTTCGACAGGCACATGACCTTCGATCACATAATCGCCCACTATTGCCGTATGACAGGAAGCCAGTTCGCTGGGAACCCCATATTTACGCTTAACCGAGTCCACATCGTGAACAACATTATCAATCACATTAAAGTTATTATCCTTAAGATGTTTGACCCATTTTCCACAACATCCACATGAAGGGCTTCGATAAACCACAACATCCTTGGCCACTCCAATCTCGGCCAAGGCTAAGCGACCGGCAAAAACCAAAGACACCATCATCATTATCGTTAATATTTTTTTCATTCATTACTCCTATGGAATCGACATGAATTCATTTTATAGTTAAAGCATCACCGGGCCCTTGACTATACCTATCGCAGATCAAAATTCGGCACCGAAGACCCTATCGGGCGAGTGACAGCCCCCTCCGCCACGCCTCGCACTGTCATTTACCGGGGCGGTGACCAGACTTCATGATCGTTACTGTGAAATTGCACGATGACCGGAGAACTCGACCGATAGGTGTCGAAATTCGATTAACAAAGATTATCTTTTTTTGCTAATGGTGAAGCGGCTCGCCCGTCATCGTCGCAATGATATTTCTAGCACCGGCATTTTCTCTATGTTCACATAAATAAACACCTTGCCATGTTCCCAACAACAACCGCCCCGAACCCACCGGTATTGTCAACTGACAGCCGATCATAATGTTTTTTATATGCGCTGGCATATCATCACTTCCTTCGAGCGTATGTTGATAATATGGTTCATTTTCCGGGACCGTTTTGGAAAAATAAGCCTCCATATCTATTCTGACATCGGGGTCGGCATTTTCATTAATCCCCAAAGACGCCGAGGTATGCTGGATAAATAGATGTAGTAACCCGCACTTGATCGCACCTATCTCGGGTAAACCTTGACGGATTTCAGGGGTGATTAAATGAAAGCCGCGTTTTTTTGAACTTATTTTAATTTGCTTTTGGATCCACATGACTTGTTTACTCGCTCGGCATTAATTTTTAATAGCCCCTAATCCAACTTAGCGCGATTTTTTCGGCATAGCCTGCCATGTTCCCAGCAATTCAGCTATCTTTTCCGCCGGAACCGGTCGACTGAATAAATATCCTTGTAAACGCTCGCAATCTTGGGCACACAAAAAGTCCATTTGCTCGGAATTTTCCACGCCTTCGGCGACGCTACTCAACTGCATGTTGCGCGCAAGATTAATGACCGCCGAAGCGATTGAGGCATCCACCGAATCGCGAGGCAGATTCAATACGAAATCATGACTGATTTTTAGGGTATCGATCGGAAAATGTTTTAAATACCCCAGAGATGAAACCCCCGTCCCGAAATCGTCGATTGCCACCTTGACGCCCATCCGCTTTAACTTGTGTAGAATTTCAATTGCTGAATCGACGCTCTCCATGACCATGCTTTCGGTCAATTCCAACTCTAACAACTCAGGTGGTAAGCTAAGCTCTTGTAAAATTTGCGCGATTTTTTCCACTAAATCGACTTGATGAAACTGTCTTGCTGATAAATTAACCGCCATCGTCATGGCCGCATAACCGGCATCGAGCCATTCTTTCATTTGGCGGCAAGCGGTTTCTATAACCCATTCGCCAACCGGAACGATCAAACCTGTCTCTTCCAGCAAAGGAATGAATTCTCCTGGAGAAACCAAACCAAGCTCTGGACTTTGCCAACGAATCAACGCCTCGACACCGGTCACGACGCCGGTTTGGACATCAATCTGAGGTTGATAATACAGTCTGAACTCCTCCCTTTCCAACGCTCTTCGTAAATTCGTTTCGAGCATTAACCGCTCATATGCTGCGGCATTCATATCCGCCGTATAATATTGATAGTTATTGCGGCCGTGCTTTTTCGCATGATACATCGCGACATCGGCCTGCTCCAGAAGTTTACTTCGATCGTTATTGAGCCCCGGATAAAACGTAATTCCGATACTCGTGGTGACAAAGACCTCATGTCCACCCACGCAAAACACCGAAGACAAGGCTTGAATAATCTTTTGCGCCACATGCTCGACATCTTCTTCACGCGTCATGCTCGACAAAATAACCGCAAACTCATCGCCGCCCAAACGGGCAATCGTATCGGTTTCGCGCGCGCATCGACGTAGGCGCTCGGCAACCGCGACTAAAAGCTCGTCGCCAATCGGATGACCGAGCGTATCGTTGATTAATTTAAACCGATCCAAGTCCAGAAACATGACGGCAATCATGCTCTTTCCACGCTGCGCTTGCAGAATGCCTTGCGCCAACCGGTCTTGAAACAACAGCCGATTAGGCAGTCCGGTTAACGGATCGTGATGCGCCAGATAATTCAGTCTTTCTTCGGATAATTTAAGTTCGGTAATTTCAGTAAATACCGCAACATAATGTCCGATTTTATCATCCGCTATATTAGGTACCGCGCTAATATTAACCCAGGCAGGAAACACCTCTCCGCTTTTACGGCGATTCCATATTTCTCCGCGCCATTGCCCCGTTTTATTAAGAATATCCCATAATTGACGAAAAAAAGCCTTACTATGACGTTCCGACTCGAACATCGCAGGCGTGCAGCCGATTATTTCCTCGGTACCATAGCCTGTGATTTCGCAAAATGCCTCGTTGACGCTGATTATATTGGTTTTGGCATCTGTAATCATGATGCCTTCGAGCGTACTTTCGAATACCGTGGCCGCCAAACGAAGTTTTAATTCGGTCCGTTTACGTTCTATCGCATAATGCAGCGAACGGTGCAAAAGCCCGCTGCTCAATTCGCTCTTGACTAGATAATCTTGAGCCCCCGCCTGCGCCAAATCCATTACCAGGTCTCGATCGTCGATCCCGGTCAAGACAATGATCGGCAGACTCGGTGCAACTCGATTCAAGCGTCTAAAGGTTTCCTGGCCAAAAGCATCCGGCAACGACAAGTCGAGCAATGCGATATCGAATTCTCTAGTTTTCAGAGCCTCAAGCGCATCTCCTAGTCGCTTGAAATGAAATAAATGAATCGGATCGGAGCTATTTTCGCTCAATAATTCACGCAGCAATATCGCATCCGGCTTATGATCCTCAATTACTAATATTTTCATCTCAACGGATAGCTATTTTAGTCTTGCGGACTCAAAAAATCATGCCGAGCAATTAATGCGGTTGCCTCGTCAACCGGAAGAGGCTTGCTATAGAGATACCCTTGCACCTCATCGCAAGCAATTCGGCGAGCCCACTCGAGTTGCGCTTGGGTTTCAATACCTCCCGCCAAGCCTTTGATGCTGAATACGTGAGCAATTTCGATAGCGGCCTTGGCTATCGCCGTCTCAGCCGAATCAGTTGACGCCTGAGCAATCATCGTATAATCAATTTTAATGGCATGAATCGGAAAGCGCGTCAACGTTTTAAATGAAATCGATCCGCTACCGAAATGATCCAACGACAGTTTCACACCGGCTCGGCTTAATCGGTCCAGCAGGAGAACGGAACGCTCCTCTTCTTCCCATAGCGCATCTTCGTTAAAATCCAACTCAACCAAAGACGGATCCACACGTAGCTGATCGATAGCACCCAATACACCATCGGCAAAACTATTATGACGAAATTGTTTTGCCGATATATTAATCGACACCGTCAATGGCGGGAAATTTTGGTCTTGCCAAACTTTGCATTGTTCGCAGGCTTTCCGTATGACCCATTCCCCGACAGGAACTATCAAACCGGTATCTTCTAAATCCTGCATAAACGAGGACGGCGTCAAAACTCCCCGATCGGGATGGCGCCAGCGTAACAAAGCCTCCATGCCAATGATCTTTCCGCTATGAACGTCGACTTCCGGCTGATAATACAATTCGAACTCACCGTTTTCGAAGGCATGTTCAAGTTGACGAACCTTTTTTATCTCATGCTGAACCTTGGCAGTCATTGCCGCCGAATAAAAACAATACCGGCTAATTTTTTCACTGCTCGAGGCTTTGGCTTTGTACATTGCCGAATCGGCCGCCCCGATTAGCTTTTCCAATTCATCGCTATCATCGGGATAAGTTGCGATTCCTAAACTGGCGCGAACGGCCATCACGGAACCGCCAAACTTAAACGGCTCGACCAAAGCCTTTAAAATCTTATCGGCAATCAAAGCCGCTTCCTCTGCGTTATTCAAACCATTGAGGATAATCGTAAACTCATCACCACCCATTCTGGCTACGCAATCGCTAGCCCTTACACTACCGGATAAACGTTTCGCAACATTTTTGAGTAATTCGTCGCCGGCATGATGCCCCAAAGAATCATTGATTTTTTTAAAGTCGTTCAGATCGAGAAAGATCAATGCTAATGATTTTTTCGAACGCCTTGCCCCGATCACATCATGTTTCAACTTATCGTAAAACAACTTTCGATTCGCTAGCCCGGTCAATACATCGTAATGAGCCAAATACTGCAATTGTTCCATCAAGCGCTTTCGCTCGATCGCATAACAGATTGCCCGTCTCAGTAACATACCTGAAATACCATGCTTGACCAGAAAATCCTGTGCGCCCAATTGCACGGAGCGTATTGCCAGCAATTCATCTTCCTCGGCGCTGAGCACGACTATGGGAACCATGGGGGCTGCAGCATGCACTCGAATCAAGGTATCGATCCCGTTACCGTCGGGCAACCCTAAATCGAGCAATATCGCCATAATGCCGCCTTTCGCCAAAATAGGAAAAGCATCGCTTAGCTGCCCAACCCTAATCAATTCAAAAGGCTGCTGACGCTCATCATTCGACTCCAGCAATACCTGAACCAATTTGACATCGCCAGGGTTATCCTCGATCAGCAAGACTTTAGCGGCAACCTGGTTCATTATTATTATGCTATTTCGGAAGGCAACTTGACGATGGTCAACCAAAACGTTTCGATAGATTGCACCACCTTGATAAATTGCTCTAAATCCACCGGCTTGTTGACATAACAATTGACATGCAGATCATAGGTTCTCAAAACGTCCTGTTCGGCTTCGGAAGAGGTAATAATGACAACCGGAATTCGCTTTAGACTCGGGTCGGCTTTAATTTCTTCCAAAACTTCGCGCCCGTTTTTCTTGGGGAGATTAAGGTCGAGCAGAATAACATCGGGCCGAGGGGCTTCGGCATACCTTCCCCGCCGTCTCAAAAAAGCCATGGCTTCCTCGCCATCGCCGACCACGTTCAAATTGTTTTTGACTTTACTCTCGGTTAAAGCCTCTTTGGTCAAGCGTACATCGCCCGGATTATCCTCTACCAGTAAAAACTCCGCGGCACGGCCGATCTCTTCCAGACTCATTGACTCATTTCCTCGCTTTTGATTTTTGGTAATACCACAATAAAAGTAGCGCCCCGACCGGGCTCCGATTCGACGCTAAGCGTTCCTCCGTGGCGCTCGACGATCTTTTTGCAGATCGCAAGGCCGATTCCGGTTCCGGGATAATCTTCCTTCGTATGCAAGCGTTGAAAAATCACAAAAATACGCTCAAAAAATTCAGGCGCTATTCCGATTCCGTTATCGTTTAATTCGACTCGCCAAAAATCGTCCGAGCATGATGCCGAAATATGTATTTTCGGTGATGCTTCACTACGGAATTTAATCGCATTGGCGATCAAGTTTTGAAACAATTGAGTCAATTGGACAGTATCGCCCATGATGGTGGGCAGGGTTGGCCGAACAATTTCCGCGCCGCTTTCCTCGACAGCGAGCCGTAAATTATCTAAGGCTTTTTGCAACACGATTTCGAGACTCACCGCCTCGAACGGTTTTACACGCGTTCCGACTCTGGAATATGCCAACAAATCGTTGATCAGGGTTTGCATTCGTGTCGCGCCATCGACCGCATAATGAATAAACTCGTCGGCATCGGCATCCAGCTTACCCTCATATCGGCGCGCCAATAATTGCGTAAAACTGGCCACCATTCGCAACGGTTCTTGTAAGTCATGCGATGCAACATAGGCAAATTGCTCCAATTCTTTATTGGATCTTGCCAATTCCTCGGTACGATGCTGCAAGGCTTCTTGCGCTTCGCGATAGGCGCTAATATCGGAAAATTCGATGACAAAATGAGTCGCCTGATTATTATCATCCATCACTGCACTGACATTAACCCAGGCTGGAAACGATTTTCCGTCACGTTTTTGCAAATACGTTTCGCCTTGCCAAGGCGATCCGACTTTAATGCCCTGCCAGTAGTCGACAAACACGTTCCGCTCTTGCGGTGCCAATAAATTTGTCACCGACAAACGCAATAGTTCCTCATGCGAATAGCCCGCTATCGATGATACTTTAAGGTTCGCATGCAAAATGCGCCCCCGAGTATCGCTAATTAGCACACCCTCGACATTGCTTTCGAACACTTGAGCCATGAGTCTGAGCATATCGTGATCGGCCTGAAAATACGCATCGATCGCTAATTCGATATCAAACAAAATAACTTTAATAACGGCCAATAAGGTATCGAAGCAATCCGCGTCTTCTTTAAGCGGAGTGCTTTGCATTCGATCGAAAAGCCAAGCCAGGTAAAAATGATAAGCGCCAATATACCATTGCGGCTTTAAGCCGATTCGATGATGCGTTGCGCCGATTTGCACCCTATCCTTAGCATAATCGCGGTCGTATTTCCCTTCAATCAAACGTTGAAAGTAGGCTACTTGCTTGCTTTTCAGGCGTTCGACTTTCTCAGGATCCGATAAAAGCTTTCGCGTTTCCTCGAACTTTAACATCTGCACATAAAAGTCATCGAGAAAGTCCATGCGAACGTCTTTCAACCGGGCATGTAAGTTTTTTAGCAACTCGATATCGCGAGTCGATAATTGGATAAGCTCTAGACGATCGGAAAGCTCCTGATCGCCTAGCGCTCGTAATGAGCTTAAGTCGTCCATAAATGAATTAGATCAGCATTCTCATGGTTATTTCAAATGCCACTTTGTACATTTTTGGCGAGATAAAAACCAGCAATGATTGATATTTTTGGGCATTAGCACATGGAGGCGTCAGAGTATTCGACAAAGGCGTTGTCAGCAGGGATGCAGGCACAGCCCTTACAGGGACCTGTTCACCCATCACCTAAATTCCATAATCCATTGGCTATGTTTAACTATCTTAGATAATTTAAGTCTGGGTACACGGCGTCCTTGAACATAGGTTTTGGGCAAAGCCATGACGCGGGGCTATTTTTTTTTCGCATGCTTGACCAGTCTTTGCTTCTTCTTGACTTGACGATCGGTCAACTTATTCTTGATTCCGGCGAACGGATTGACCGGAGACTTGAATTCGAGACGGATCGGCGTCCCTTTAAGACCCAAACGGTCACGGAAATAATTCATCAAAAACCGTTTATACGATCCTGGTAAGGCATCGGTCTGCGTACCGTGTATCACTACAACCGGTGGATTTCTGCCGCCTTGATGCGCATATTTCAGCTTAATGCGTCTTCCATGAACTAGCGGTGGTTGGTGTGTAGTCACCGCATCCTTCAAAAAGTTGGTCAGCACCGGCGTCGACATGTCGATCATCGCCGCATCGTATAACTCATGCACGACATCGAACAATTTACCGACGCCACTTCCGTGCAAAGCGGAAATCGGATGCTTTTGCGCAAAATCGACGAAAGAGAGTTTAATGTCCATCTGGCGTTTGATCAGATCCTTTTGATCGACGCCCAAGCCGTCCCATTTATTCAAGCCGATAATCAATGCCCGCCCTGCTTCCAAGACTAGCCCCAACAAATGCGCATCCTGATCGGTCACGCCTTCGGCGGCATCGATCAAATAAATGACCACATTGGCTTTTTCGATCGCTTGCAATGATTTAATGACACTGAACTTTTCAACGGTTAGTGCAATCTTAGACCTCCGACGCATCCCGGCCGTATCGATCAGCGTAAATTTTTGACCGTTACGTTCAAACGGAATATAGATACTATCGCGAGTCGTACCCGGCTCATCGAAAACGACGACCCGTTCTTCTCCTAATAACCTATTGACCAGCGTCGACTTACCGACATTTGGCCGCCCGACGATTGCAATGCCGATTCCGGCATCGATCTCGGCTTCGTCCGCCTCTGCCATAGGCAACAATTCATCGACATGCGCCAATAACTCGAAAACGCCGCGTCCATGTGTCGCTGCGATTTTATAAGGCTCGCCAAGCGCCAGCCCATAAAAGTCCGCGACAGCCGCATTCGCGTCGACACCGTCGATTTTATTGACGACTAAGACAACCGGCTTATCGAGTTTTCTAAGATTTTCGGCAATGCTTTGATCGGAGGCATTGAGCCCTTCGCGCGCATCGACGATAAAAAAAACCACATCGGCCTCATCGAGCGCGACTTGCACTTGCTTTTTGGCAAAGCTGTCGATACCGTCCGCATCATCGGCAAGCCCGCCGGTATCGACGACCAGACAATCACGCTGACCGCGTTTGACTCGACCGTATTGCCGGTCGCGAGTCAACCCCGGATAATCGGCGACTAAAGCCTCGCGGCTTCTTGTTAAATAATTGAATAATGTCGATTTACCGACATTGGGGCGCCCTACTAGGGCAATCACAGGTAACATATTTATAATAACCGTGCCTTTAATGCGGCAAGAACGCCGTTTTTTGCATAGACATACAGCACGTCGTCAACGACGACCGGCTGCGCGTCGATCGCCGCATCGGTAATCCGAATGCGCCCCATCTGCCTGCCGTCGCTTTTAGACAACCAATGCAGATACCCTTCGAAATCGCCGACCACGACATAATTAGCGTAGGCTACCGGCGCCGTTAGCTTTCGTTGATGAAGATCGCTTTGCTTCCATAATGAAGCACCGTTACGTTGGTCGAGTTGCCATACATCGCTGCTGACATCGCTTATATAAAGATAACGCCAATCATGACTCATGCCGGTATAAGACGAAACATCGGCATTACGCCAAATAACATCGCCATTTTGCTCCAGTACCCCACTCGTTCCACCGCGATAACTGGCAATAAAAATCACGCCATCGGTTGCGACCGGGTCAACAACTAAATCTACCAGTCTTTCAATTTCGGTTCGTCCGCCCGGAATTGCAATACTGGTTTCCCAAATATGCTTACCGTCGGTTAGCCTCAACGACAATAATTTTCCGTTCGCAAACCCGCAGATGACATTTTCATTGAGCACGATTGGTGCGCCGATACCGCGTATACTCAATGCCGGGACGCTCAGCTCGTATTCCCAAAGCGTGGTGCCATCGGCTTCGTTCAAAGCCATCACTCTACCGTCCGTAGTTCTAACTATAACAATACCTTGCGACACAACCGGAACCGAAATCACTTCGCTCGACACCGGAACGGTCCAGCGCTCTGAGCCATTGCTCATGTTCAGCGCCACAACATTGCCGTCGCTAGTACCGAGCACGACGGTCGAATCGGAAACGCCTGGGCCGCCGGCAAACTTAGCCTCGGTATCGGCTTCCCAAATCTCTTCTCCGGTTTTCAAATCCAACGCCAAAGCCAGTCCTTTAGTATCGGCGGCAATGATTTTTCCGTCATGAACTGCCGGAATCAACTTTAAAAATTTCTCGCCGGCTCCCGACCCGACCGACTCTTTCCAGAGATACTCCACTTCAATTTCAGGCTCATACTGGGTAAGTTCGCTCGGCGGGTCGGTGTTGTCCTCACCACCTAAAAAATAATCGGTAATCCCGCTTAACGATTCCAGCGCGGTACAACCCACCATGCTCAAGACCAACAGAACGGCAAGTAATAGTCTCATTTATTGATTAACAATGATTTCAGCTTCGGTAATATCATCCAACTTAAATTGCAATAACGGTGATTTATGCCCGGTGCGCAATGCGGCTTGATAAGCCGTCCGCGCTTCTCCCAAGCGATCGAGCGCAACATACAAATCGCCCTTCAGCTCTTCATAAGCCCCGGAGAATCCGTCACTGTACTTGGCTTCGGCAATCATTTGTAAACCTTGTTCATACTCGCCCTTTGCCAGCAAAATACGAATCAAGCCGAGCCTTGCAACTTGAGCAATTTCGTCGCTGCCCTTTTTTGCAACGGCTTCGAGACTTTGTTGCGCAGCGGCTAAATCACCCTGCTGCACTTTGATTTTCGCATCGAATAGACCGGCGTAATCGTTGTAAGCAGTACCACCGAATTGGTCCTGTATCCGTTCGGCGATTTTTTCGGCAGACTCCAAATTACCTTCGTTTTGCGCATTCAATAATTGCGCATACAAAGCCGATGCTTGCAAAGCCTGGTTTTGCTTGTAATCCTGCCAGATATTCCAGCCGACGATAATCACAATACCGACAATTACGCCGGTAATCGTAGATCGTCCATTTTCTTTCCACCAACGCTTAAGGGCTTCGACCTGTTCTTCTTCTGTTTCGTATATTGCCATAAATACTCTATCGTGCTTTTGCTAAAAATTTAGTACGTTCCCAAGCTCTTGTTTGGGAATGCAGTACAAGAAGCTCCAGCTTCTCGAAAACGGTAAGCAAGAGCTTAACTACAGGGTTTCCCAAACCAGAGAGCCTGTGAAAGCGCGTAGGATGCGGTAAACAACGTGCGCTGCATCGGCCGCGATCAATACGGTTCGCGCCTCACCGCATCTTGCAAGCCTCGTCAAGCAGAGCTTGAAGATAGGCATTCCCAAGCTGGAGCTTGGGAATGAGACAGCAGACCCGATCCATAAACTTTGTCTTATCCGATTTCAATTCCTGCCTTACCGGCGATTCAAAAACGACTTTTTAAAAATTCCAAAGCTTGCAGTAGCATCAGATTTTGCTGATCCTGATTCTGACGCAGCGCTTTAATACCCACTTCGCCACGCATCGCTTCATCGTCACCCATGATCAAAGCATATTCGGCGCCGCTTTTATCGGCTTTCTTGAATTGACTTTTAAAACTACCGCCGCCGCAATTAATTTGCAATTTTAATCCGGGCAACTCATTGCGAATAGTCTCGGCCCATTCCATGCTAATTCGCTCTGCTTGTTCGCCGACTCGAATCATATAAACGTCGACTACCGGTTTGATCGGCAAACTCGGCAAAGTTTCCATCAAAGCCAAAATACGCTCCATTCCCATCGCAAAACCGACCGCTTGATTGGCTTTTCCGCCCAGTTGCTCGATTAAGCCGTCATAACGACCGCCCGCACAGATCGTGCCTTGCGCGCCTAATTCGGTCGTCACCCATTCGAAAACAGTCTTACTGTAATAATCGAGGCCTCGCACCAAACGAGTATTCAGGACAAAGTCGATACCCAATACCTTCAAAGTCTCGGTTAACGCCTTGAAATGCGCTTGACTGTCGCTGCCCAAAAAGTCGGTCAGTTCGGGCGCATTAGCGATCAACTCGCGCATCCCTTCATTCTTACTGTCAAGAATCCGTAGCGGATTCGTGTGCAAACGCCGGCGACTATCTTCGTCGAGTAATTCAAGATGCTCGCTGAAATAATCGATCAACTTCTCGCGGTATACCAACCTTTCCTCGATTGTACCGAGCGTATTGAGCTGTAATTCGACTTTATCGGCAATCCCTAAACGCTGCCAAAAACGATGGCTCAGTAGAATCAATTCCGCATCGATATCGGGCCCCGACATACCGTAAGCTTCGACGCCCAATTGGTAAAACTGGCGGTAACGGCCTTTCTGCGGACGTTCATGCCGAAACATCGGCCCGTAATACCATAACCGATGCATTTGATTATGCAATAAGCCATGCTCGAGCGATGCTCTCAAACAACCTGCCGTGCCTTCGGGGCGTAGCGTCAACGAATCGCCGTTACGGTCATCGAAGGTATACATTTCTTTTTCGACGATATCGGTCACCTCGCCGATCGAGCGCTTGAATAACTCGGTTTTTTCGACGATCGGCAGCCTTATTTCACTGTACCCGTAGGATCCTAATACTTCCGAAATTATCCGTTCGGCATGCTGCCAAAGCGGCGATTGATCCGGCAGAATGTCATGCATTCCGCGGATTGCCTGAATATTATTTGCCATGTTTTAATTTTTCTTGCGTTGAATAAATCCGTGTGGTTTCTTCCGCCAACGGAAATGATTCCATCAATTGTTTTTTGTATCGCTCGGCGGCCTCTTTATTACCGAGCGCCCGTTCGGTTTGGTAGGCATACCACAGCGCTTCGGCAGTTTGCCGGGAAACACTACTATAGCGCTCATAAAAACCCTTTGCCGCCCAATAGTCGCCATTTTGATAGCTGAGCTTTTGCATCGCTTGAAGCGCCGGCGCATAATCGGGTTGCCGCTGTAAGGCCTGCCTCAGATAGGCTTCGCCTTTCGTAGACTTCTTTTGCGCCAATGCACAACGCCCTGCATTCGTGGCCGCAAGCCACTGGCGGTTATTCAAAGGACTACGCACCGCTTTATCCAAATAAGCCATGCCTTCCTCGTACTCGCCGCGTTCGCACAGAAAACGCCCGAAATTATTCAATACGCTCAAATCTTCGGCATTCAATTTCAAGGCATACTCGTAACTCTCCCAGGCCGACTCCTCTTCATTAAGCTTTTCATATAAAAATGCCAAGGCATTATATGCTTCGACATTTTTTGAATTTAAATCGATAGATCGCTCCAAATGCTGCTTAGCAATGGCCAGCTTATCCATGCTCATATAGCGGACTCCCAATTGCAATTGGGTATCGGCGGCATCCACGCTATCCACTCGTGAATCGAACAAGGAACATGCCGGCTGTGCAAGCAACAAACTTGCTGCCGCAACCACACGACAAAATAGCATTACCCTATGCGGCACGTTCAGAACCCACCAACTGTAACTTTAAGTGCCGGCGACTTTTATCCTGAACTTTTCCGACCAACTGCCCGCAGGCGGCATCGATATCATCGCCGCGCGTCTTTCTGATCGTCGTGATCATACCGGCATTATGCAAAACAGTACGAAAACGATCAATCGCATCGCTGCTCGAACAACGATAGGACGAATTAGGGAAAGGATTGAAAGGAATTAAATTGATTTTCGACGGCACGGTTTTCAACAGCCTGACCATTGCCTTGGCATCCTGAACAGAATCATTAATGCCTTCGAGCATCACATATTCGAAAGTAATCCTCCGGCGCGGGGATAATTTAACATTATCACGGCAAGCCGCCAGCAACTCCTTTAAAGGGTATTTCTTATTGATCGGCACTAATTCGTTACGAAGTTCATCGGTCACGGCATGTAATGACACCGCTAGACTAACATCGCAAACTTCGGTCAAACGGTACATCGCCGGTACGATGCCGGATGTACTGATCGTCACGCGCCGCTTCGACAAACCATAGGCGAAATCGTCCATCATCAGATTCATTGCAGCCACGACATTGTCGAAATTAAGCAAGGGCTCACCCATGCCCATCATCACGACGTTAGTAACTTTTTGTGACGATCCCAAGCGCTTTTGCGCGGCGAACAACTGCCCGATGATCTCGGCCGTCGTCAGGTTTCGATTAAACCCTTGCTGGGCGGTCGAACAAAAGGTACAAGCCAATGCGCAACCGATTTGCGACGACACGCACAAGGTGCCTCGACCCTCTTCGGGAATAAAAACCGTTTCGATACGGTTTCCGCAAGAAGTCTCCAAGACCCATTTACGCGTGCCGTCCGATGCGATTTGTTCGAGCACGATTTCGGGCGTATCGAGCGAGCATTGTTCGGCCAATTGCGTGCGCAACCCCTTGCTCAGATTGCTCATTTGCGAAAAATCCTCGACGCCTTCCTGGTAAACCCATTTGAGCAACTGGGTCGCGCGAAAAGGCTTTTCGCCGATTTCGACAAAAAAGGCTTCTAGGCCCTTTCTATCGAAATCGAGCAAATTAATTCTATTCAGCTTAGCGGGTGCGAGGGCAAAGTTCATTTTCTGTAAAAAAGAAAGCGATTTCTTGCTGAGCAGTTTCAGGCGCATCGGAACCATGTACGGCATTGGCGTCAATGCTGTCGGCGAAATCGGCACGAATCGTTCCGGGCGCTGCTTCTTTAGGATTGGTCGCACCCATTAAATCGCGGTTTTTCGCAATCGCATCTTCGCCTTCCAAAACCTGCATCATGACAGGCCCCGTAATCATAAAATCGACCAAGTCTTTGAAGAAAGGACGTTCTTTATGAACGGCATAAAAACCTTCGGCCTGATCACGGGTCATGTGCAGCATTTTCGCGGCAATAATTTGCAAACCGTTTTTTTCGAAACGGCTGTAAATTTCGCCAATGACGTTTTTCGCGACTGCATCAGGCTTAATGATTGAAAAAGTACGTTCTATTGCCATTCTTAAATAACTCCAAATTGTATTAAAAAAAATTAAACTAACGAATTACATCCGATTGGTAATCATTCTATCGTTCCCACGCTCCAGCGTGGGAATGCATACCGATCTTGCCTCGGCTGACAAGGTATGGGTTCCCACGGAGGACCGTGGGAACCAGAAAAACGCAAACACAGCCTTTTCTATGCCAGGACCTATTCACTATTCACTGCTAACTGCTAAGGCAAATCATCAACATCGGTGCCTTCCTTGACCGGCACCATCAAATCTTTTTGCGTAATCCCTAACGCCAGCACGATTGGACTCGCAACATAGATAGAAGAATAAGTCCCTATCAAAATACCGACCAACAAAGCCACTGAAAAATTATGAATGATTTCGCCGCCTAGAACAGCCAATGCGATCAACACTAAAATCGTTGTGAACGAGGTCATCAGAGTTCGGCTCAAGGTTTCATTCAAGGAAGTATTCATCACTTCCTCGGAACCGACTTGCCTTAAAATCCTAAAATTGTCGCGAATTCGATCGAATACGACGATCGTATCGTTTAGCGAATAACCGATGACCGCTAAAACGGCAGCCAATACCGTCAAGTCGAATTCAAGCCCGAACAGCGAAAAAAAGCCAAGCGTTATAATGACATCGTGAATCAAGGCCGCAACCGAGCCCAACGCAAATTTATATTCGAAACGCCACGCGATATAAATCAACACCCCGAACATCGAATACAGCATCGCCAAACCGCCGTCTTCGGCCAATTCATCGCCGACTTGCGGTCCGACGAATTCGACACGGCGCAATTCGGCCGGTTCCGCCGTTTTTTTATTGATCGCAGCAACGACCCGCGCGCTGAGCTCGGCACTAGACACAGTCTCATCGGGCTTCAAACGAATCAAGACATCCCTGGCGCTACCGAAATGCTGCACCATTGCGTCTCCAAACCCTTCATCGGCAAGCGCCGCGCGCATCACCGTCAAATCGGCCGCATCTTGATAAGCGACCTCTACTAGTGTACCGCCGGTAAAGTCGATGCCCATCTTTAAACCTTGAATCGCCAGCGACCCGATCGAAACCAGCAGCAGCAACGCGGAAATAATATAGGTCCACTGACGCTTTCCCAAAAAATCTATCGTTTTATTATTCATAATCAGTCTTCTTAAATCCGAAACGCGCCTAAATCGACAATTTCTCGACACGGCGACTGCCGTAAATCCAGTTAATCACCATCCGGGTACCTAAAATCGCCGTGAACATCGACGACAAAATACCGATCGATAGTGTCACCGCGAAACCTTTAACCGGCCCCGTGCCGAAACCGAACAAGACCAAGGCCACCAAAAGCGTCGTGATATTGGCGTCGAAAATCGTCCCGAAGGCTTTTTCGTAACCGGCAAAGATACTCGATTGCGGCGTATTACCGTTTTTGATTTCTTCGCGAATGCGCTCGAAAATCAGCACGTTCGCATCGACAGCCATACCGATGGTCAGCACGATCCCGGCAATGCCCGGCATGGTCAGCGTGGCTTGCAACATCGACAAGATTGCAATGATAACGACCAGATTGAAACCTAGCGCCAGATTCGCGACCAGACCGAACACGCGGTAATAAGCCGCCATGAATAACAACACCAGAACAAAACCGACCATGACCGATCTCATGCCTTGGTCGATATTATCTTGACCGAGGCTCGGACCGACAGTGCGCTCTTCGACAATATCGACCGGCGCGGCCAAGGCGCCTGCTCTAAGCAATAAAGCCAAATTACGGGCTTCGGTCGTACTATCGAGACCGGTGGTTTGGAAACGCTTACTAAACGCATCGCGAATCGTCGCGACGCTGATCACTTTTTCAACCTTTTCCTTGGTCCGAACTTTTTCGCCGTTAACTTCACGCGTTTTGACTTTATATTCGACGAACACGACCGCCATCGGCCGGCCGATATTCTCGCTGGTCATCTTGCCCATTTTCTTCGCGCCGATACCGTTCAAGGTCACGAATACCGAAGGCGAACTGTTTTGATCCAAACCGGACGAAGCGTCGACGATCTGATCGCCGGTCACGATGATGCGTCTATCTAATAGAATCGGATTACCGTTTTTCTCGTAATAGATACGGCTGCCGACCGGCGGTCGTCCTTTCAATGCTTTTTGAACGTCATGTTCGACGTCGACCAAGCGATATTCCAATGTCGCCGTCGTACCTAGAATATCCTTGGCACGGGTCGTGTCCTGAATGCCGGGTAATTGCACGACGATACGGTTGTCGCCTTGCTGTTGGATGACCGGTTCGGCGACCCCGAGCTCGTTGACCCGGTTACGCAAGGTCGTGATATTTTGCGCCAGTGCGAATTTTTTGACTTCTTTTTGCTCGGCCTCGGTAATCCTGAGCCAAAGCTCGTTCTCGACATTCGGCCGTTCGATATTCAGTGTCGAAAAATCCTTGTCCAGCACCGCGACTGCGGAATTGGTGTCTTCTTCACTTCTCAATTTAACGCGGATATAGCCGGTCTCTTGCGACACAGACTGGTAACGGATTTTGGCATCGCGCAAGGCGGAACGAACGTCATCATTATAACGTTCTTCGGCTTGCTTAACCGCGGCATCCATATCGACTTCAAGCATAAAATGAACGCCGCCGCGCAAATCAAGACCTAGATACATAGGGCTTGCGCCAAGCGTCCGTAACCAACCGGGTGTTGCCGGCGCCAAGTTAAGCGCGACAGTAGCATCGTTCCCCAATTTATCCCTCAGTAAATCCGCAGATTTCAATTGGTCGTTGGTATCATTGAAACGAACCAAGATACTTCCATTACCGGTTTCAACTTCTTTAATGGTCATTCCGGCTTGCTTGACCAATTCTTCTATCTGCTGAACCTGGTCGGTCTCGACCGTACTGACATTCGAGAAGGACACCTGAACCGACGGATCGTCGCCGAAAAGATTGGGTAAGGCATAAATAAGCCCAATCAAAAAGACGATCAGGATTAATAGATTTTTCCAGAGTGGGAAACGATTTTGCATTTTATTATTCCGACTTTTAACCCGCTATCAAACTTTCGGTTTTTTGGCGATCGCTTTATAGGTGCCTTTCGGCATTAAACTGCCAATGGCATGGCGTTGAACCTGAATAAAGACATTCTCGCTGATTTCAAGCTTGACAAAGTTATCGTCTAAATCCGCGACCTTACC
Source organism: Methylotuvimicrobium sp. (assembly GCF_050611805.1). Classification (NCBI taxonomy): domain Bacteria; kingdom Pseudomonadati; phylum Pseudomonadota; class Gammaproteobacteria; order Methylococcales; family Methylococcaceae; genus Methylotuvimicrobium; species Methylotuvimicrobium sp. The sequence goes on along the minus strand of NZ_JBNGHF010000016.1, from coordinate 15,901 downwards.
TAAAACACCGCCAGTCGTCACGACTTCGACGCCTTTGGTCAACGAGTCGATCATCTGTTTGTGCTCCTTGCTGCGCTTAGATTGCGGTCGCAGGAACAAAAAATAGAAAAACACCAGAATTCCTAGCGGAAACAGCAACCCTTCAAAACCGGGTTGCTGAGCCGCCGGCGCGGCTTGCGCCATGGCATCGGAAATTAAGAAACTCATTGTTATCCTCTTTTATAGTAGTTGTTATACAAAAAGGCCGCCATTATGCCACATCGGGAACGTTTTTACCTCGTTGTTGATAAAACTGCTTGACATAATCATCCAAGCTCCGAGTTTCGATCGCCTGCCGAAGTTCCTGCATCAATTGCAAATAATAATAAAGATTATGAATCGTATTGAGCCGCGAACCGAGCATTTCGCCGCACTTATCCAAATGCCTCAGGTAAGAACGCGAATAATGCCGACAGGTGTAACAGCCGCAATTTTCATCGAGCGGCCCGGTATCGAATTGATAACGGCTGTTGCGGATTTTAATGACACCGCTGCGCGTAAACAAATGGCCGTTTCGGGCATTACGGGTCGGCATTACGCAATCGAACATATCGACGCCTCTTCTTACCGCCTCGACCAAATCTTCGGGCGTTCCGACGCCCATCAAATAACGCGGCTTATCGGACGGCATCATCGGCTGCACGACATCGAGCATCGCCAGCATTTCTTCTTTCGGCTCGCCGACCGACAAACCGCCGATCGCATAGCCGTCGAAACCGATATCGACCAAGCCCGCCAACGATTCTCGCCTTAAGTGCTCATACATGCCGCCCTGCACGATACCGAACAAGGCCGAAGGATTCTCGCCATGGGCCTTCTTGCTGCGCTCGGCCCAGCGCAAGGACAGGCGCATCGAATCGGCGGCCTGGTCGACCGATGCCGGATAAGGCGTGCATTCGTCGAAAATCATCACGATATCGGAACCTAAATGCCGTTGCACCGCCATCGATTCTTCCGGACCCATAAAAATCGAACTGCCGTTGATCGGCGATTTGAAGGTTACGCCCTGTTCGGTGATCTTGCGCAACGCACCGAGACTAAAAACTTGAAAACCGCCCGAATCGGTCAAAATCGGCTTATCCCAATGCATAAAATCGTGCAAATCACCGTGCGCGTTCATGACCTCAATACCCGGCCTCAACATCAAATGAAAGGTATTGCCGAGAATGATTTGCGCACCGACGTCGTTCAATTCTTCCGGCGTCATCGCCTTGACCGAACCGTAGGTGCCGACCGGCATAAAAACGGGCGTTTCGACAACACCGCGCGCGAAAGTCAGGCGGCCGCGCCGCGCAAGGCCGTCCGTATTGAGTAAATCGAATTGCATATCAAAAATGAGAAGCCGAGCGAAGTTCCGGCAGATTCAGCCTAAAAGCGCGCTATTATATCGGAGTGTCCAATTTTCTGTCAGATATTAGCCACGGCAAAACGTTCGACTACCACCGCTTACTTCATCAACCGAGCAACAGCCGCTCGGCGCTATCCAAGTTGCCGGGCGCTCCGAACAACACGACGACATCGCCCTCGGCGATGACCACATCAAGCGGGTTCTCCTCTCTGTTGCCTTGCCGGACCAGCGACGAAATCGTCACGTCGTCGAAAACGAACTCGGACAGTTTTTTACCGACCCCCTTGCTCCCCGCTACGATTAAAATAGACCGTAAACCGTCTGCTGTCAGAGTATCCGGAGTATCCAAAGACGCATCCTCGCCGGGATACAATTCGCGCAGCAGCCGGTATCGGCCGGCCCGCTGCTGTTGCATGCGGCGCACGACACGATTAAACGGTACATTCAGCAATAACAAGGCATGAGACGCGATCATCAACCCGGCTTCGAGCACCTCCGGCACAACTTCGGTCGCGCCGGCCTGCCGCAATTCATCAACATGAACCTCGTCACGCGTTCGCACCATGACAGGCAAATCCGGACGCAATGTACGAACATGATGCAGAATCTTTTTCGCCAACAACACATCGTCGTAACTGATCACGAGCAATTTGGCGCTATCGACGCCCAAGGCCTCCAGAATGTCCCGCTCCGACGAGTCGCCGTAATAGACCGGCTCACCGGCGACATGAGCCTCTTTGATACGCGTTGAATCGAGATCGACCGCAACATAAGGTATTTTTTCTTCTTCGAGAAAATGACCGACACTCTGTCCGATACGACCGTAGCCGCAAATGATCGCATGATCGTGCAAATGTTGCGTCGCCTCTGAACTGACTGGAAAAGTTTCGGGATCATTTTGACGCCTTATCGACCTTCGCACCAACAAGCCGGCCAGAACATGGTTGTATCGAATCAAAAAAGGCGCCGCGATCATCGAAAACAACACCGAAGTAAAGACGATCTGTGAATATTCATTGGCAATGGCATTCACATCGAGCGCGATCGCGAGCAACGCAAAACCGAACTCTCCGCCGACCGCGAGCAAGAACCCGGTACGCCATGCGGTCAGACCGTCGAGCCCCGACCAACGCACGATCAACGTCACCAACAGCGTTTTCGACACCAGCATCGCGACGGCGCCTAACGACGCCCATTGCCAATTCTGAGGAATCGCGGCAGGATCGAACAGCATGCCGATGCTTACGAAGAACAAACCGATCAAGACATCGCGAAACGGCCTGATCGTCGATTCAACCTGATGGCGGAACTCGGTCTCACCGAGCATCATGCCGACCAGAAACGCACCGAACGCCATCGACAAACCCAGCTGGCTGGTCGTCCACGCAGCCAACAGCGATACGAACAGCACCGTCAGCGTGAACAGCTCGGTGGAGCGCCTGGCCGCGACGCCATGAAACAATGGGCGAAGCAACCATCTGCCCAGTATGAAAACCAGCAAAAACGCGACAATAGCCTTGGCCATTGCCCAGCCAAGCGATTCGAACAACACGCCGGCATCGCCATCGAGCACGCCGAGCACCGGAATGACAACAATCAAAGGCACGGCGGTCACGTCTTGAAACACCGACATCGCGACACCCAATCGACCGTGCCGACTATTTTCCTCGCCTTGCTCGGCGAGTTGTTTGCTGATGATCGTCGTCGACGATTGCGCAAACACCGCGCCGATTACGAACGAAGTCGCCGGCGGCAAACCGAGCAGCCAACAGCCCGTGCCGATCAACGCTGTCGTCAAAACGACTTGCCCGGTGCCGAGACTCAACACTTGACCGCGCAAGGCATGGATCTGCGGCAACGAAAAACTCAGGCCGATCGTGAACAGCAAAAACACGATACCGAATTCGGCGACTTCCCGAATCTGTTGAACGTCGATGACCGGCCCCGGCGTATGCGCGCCGAACAGCACGCCGACCATCAGATAGCCGAGACTTGAAGGAATGTGCAGTTTCTGAAACAGGATGACGGCGGCCACGGACGTGCCGAGCATCAATAATATCTGCACAAATACTTGTTCTATCATCGGTTGGTGCGCTTGTTTTCGAATAAAATGTTAAATAACTCAAAGCAACCGCAGTCGCTCATACGAACGGCTTCTTTTTTTCCAGTTCTTTGACATGCTCGCTGAGGCCTAAGGCCTTGTCGACATCGAGCTGAATGGCGATGCCGGTGCCGAGACTTTCATCGAGATTGCCGGCTTCGGTAACCGCCTCCAAAATACATTCGGCCCGCCTCCCCTCGGCCAGTATCAGCACGACCGCGCGCGGGCTCAAAATTTCGAAACCCAAAATACCGACGACTTTTTCGAGACCTTGCCCGCGAGCCTTACTGATGATCGTCGCGCCGGTCGCACCGGCGTTTCTCGACGCGTCCATAACGTCTTCAACCTTGTCCTCATCGACAAAGACCATAATCAATTTAAATAACATAAAACCTCCTTTTTTCTTACTGTGAAAATTCGTAGATTTAGACTAGGCTGTCGAAAAAAGCCGCTTTTAGCTAATTGCCGTGTCCCCGCTTTTTAAACTCAAAATATTTTTGAAAAGGCGTCCGATGCGCACCCAACGGGGTTCAAGCTGTCTTGGAATTTGTGTAATTATTCACATCCCGCTATCGTTCCCACGCTCCGGCGTGGGAATGCAGCCCGAGACGCTCTAGCGTCTCGTACCGCTGGAGCGGTACTCAAGCATTCCCACGCAGAGCATGGGAACGATAATAGCCGGGGGGACTGAAGAGTTACGAATTTACTGATGATCATAGCCTATAAAGTCCTAGTTATTTTCTCAGAATCCATAAAGCAGTCATTCTATCCGACAGGACAATCGATAAATTTCGACACCCTAGATTTAGACTCTTTATCTAATTTTCGAAATACAAAAACTCAGCAACGAAAATGCCGGCTTCGAAGAGGGTGCGGTTGCTCGATCGACAGGCGTCGGCGGCAGGGACAACCGCCGTCAAGCCTACAGGGACGTATTCACCCAGCACCTAAATTCCTAGCTCGTTGGCTATGGTTAACTACCACTGATAATTTAGGTGCTGGGTTCACGGCGCCCTGTCGGGCGAGTGGCCTCGCCCTCCACCAACGCCACGCGCTTCCATTTGCCGGGGTGATAATAGCATCTTCATGTAAGTTAGGTGATCACAATTTTCGAAGGCTGAACGCTGGGCGATCCTACCACTCGCTCATCCGAATGTCGATCCGTTCCATCCCCATAATTCGGCCGGGCAATTACTGAATTCGATATAGACGCGATCGGGCGGTATCGACAATTCCTTCTCCAACAAGCGGCTCAATGACGCCGACAACGAACGCGCCTGAGCGCCGCTCAAGCCGATACTCTTACATTCGAGATAAGCCAACGGCTTATCGCTGCCGCCGAACAACATCGGCTTGCCGGAAGCCAGCTCGACCATGACATAGCGCTCCGGCTTACCGGTCTCTTTGGCCATAAGCAGTGACATTTCAGCCAATAATGGCGATGATTTTTCATCGTCAATAGGCGTATTGGTGTTGAGTTTTAAATAAGGCATAACAAATTCCTCCTAACATTAACTATCGGCTCGAACCATCCATTAAGCAGCATTTTTTCTGGTTCCCACGGTCCTCCGTGGGAATCCATACCTTAATTACCGTGATAAGATCGGTATGCGTTCCCACGCTGGAGCGAGGAAACGAGAAAATCATCGATTCAAGCCGCAACATTTTCAATCATAGCTATTTCATCTGCATTAAACGCGAAGTCATATACCGATAAGTCTTGTTTCATATGCTCCGGATCGCTCGTGCCGGTCAACGGAATCATACCGAGCTGCAACGCGAAACGGAACACGGCCTGCGCCTTGGTGCAGCCATGGCGCTTTACAACCTGATCCATGACAGGGCGGTTCAATTCGGAAGCGTTAGCCGTCAACAACGAAAACCCCTGGTAAACGATGCCATGCTCAGCACACAACCCGCGAACGCCGGCATCCCATTGCGTCCGCGCAAAACATCGGTTTTGCACGAATGTCGGCTTTATCTCGGCAAATTCGATCAAGAGCCTTAATTGATCCTCGCCGATATTCGAAACGCCGATCAATCGAACCGAACCGGCTTTGCAGAGTCGTTCCATCGCTCGCCATACTTCTCGATCCGCTTCGGCCAAACCTTGGCCTAACGAAGGTCCATGCAAAATATAGGAATCCAGATAGTCGGCACCGAGGTGCTGCAGCGAACTGCTGAACGACTGATCAACCTGCGTGGCGTAATCCGCATCGGGATCGTAAGGAAGCCGATGATCTTGACTCGCCGCATAGGTAAACTTGCTTTGCAGAAAGAGCTCGCCGCGTTTAAGTCGGCCCTCCCCCAGCACCTTGCTTAGCGCATGTCCGACGCCCTCTTCGTAATAATGCCGCCGCTGATTCGCGGTATCGACGGCCCGGAAGCCGGCTTCGATCGCTGCCAAAACCAATGTCTCGGTCCGCTCTTCCTTCCAGGCCGTCCCATAAAAGAAACTCGGGACTTCAATGCCTTGAATCAAACGTACCGGACCCATTCGAACATCTTCACTCATACCCCCCTCCCCCGTTAAATTTTAAAAACCGTTTAACAACAGACCATTTATTACGTAATTATTCACACCACCTATCGTCCCCACGCAGAGCACTCGTCGTTATACACAAGTATAAATATACCTATTGTGCAAAAAGTAGCGACCGAGTTCTAAATTGCTGTGTTGTCGAAAAGGCTATTGGAGTTTGAGCGTTAACGGCTTCGATAGTCGCGACGAAGGCGTCGCTCCCACAGAGAGAGTGGCGGACGCTATGTGGGAGCGATCCCCAGATCGCGATTTCGGAGCCGAGAGTGCTAAGCAGCAATAAATGGTATCGAGGACTCATTGGCTAAAAAATTGCAAAAGGATAATAAATGACTTATGTATAACGCCGAGCGCAGAGCATGTGAACGATAATGGCTGTGGGACTGAATACTCACTATATTACCTATCGCGGAAATGAGCTCTCATTTATTAAATAAATGATTACCTTGATAATCAAGAACTCAACAAAACTCTTCGAATGGTCAATCATAAATCGTTTCGATCCAACTAAGGATTCGGTCATAAATAACTTCCCTATTTTTAATGCAAGGTAAGCAGGTTCGGTTGCTCGATTGACAGGTGTCGGCGGCAGGGAAAGCCGCCGTCAAGCCTACACGGAAGTATTCACCCAGCACCTAAATAAGCCATGATTTTGAATCATTGCCAAAGACTCATGGAATTCATCCAGCACCTAAATTAGTCATGATATTAAACAAAGCCAATCGGCTATGGAATTTAGGTGCTGGATTTAGGTGCTGGGTTCACGGCGTCCTGTCGAGCGAGTTACCGAACCCGCTACAAAACTCATAGCACCAGGAAAGTTATTTTTCACGAAATCCTAAATTGCCGATTCATTTAATTGTCACATTTCGGCTCGATAATAGCCTGTCGCCCCTTTTACCCTAATTAATAATGATGCTCAGTTTTAAAAAAACCGCCTTGTCGATATCGATACTTATTTTGCAAAGTTGTTCGGGTACATTCACCCAAACCGAACCCGGAGAAGATCATCGCGGTTATTTCACCGATGCCTCGAACTGCTTCAAAATCTCGATGCACAAGGAGCGCATAAAAGTACCGACCGGGGGGAGTATGACCGTGGTCGAAATCCCAGTGATCTACGATGCCGGCGCCTTTACCAACTGCATGCGTTTTGCCGGGCACAAAACCCCTAAAGTGGACTTGGAAGACTATTTGACGGTTTCGCATCAATGTTATTTAGAAGCACGCGGCATGTCGAACTCCGATGACGTCTACGCCGACTGCGTACATCGAAGCAGAATCGGTGTCGAATTACTAGAAGACGACGATTAGCCAAAGCATTCTGTTCACGAAAATTACGGAAATTATTTATGACCGAGTCCTAAAGCACCCGAAAGTCGACAGATTGAGAGGGAAGACTTACACTTTTGTCATTCTCAGTCGTTGAAATCATAGGACATAAAGATGAGTATTTTTTCCAAACTATCGGATATCAATTGCCCCGAATCGCTTGCTTGCGATGCCTCGGGAAAAAACCCATCATTCGAGGTCAGCTTTCGCGCCGACGGCATAATCCCGTTTCCGCAAGTGATATTGCATGGCGAAGGCCGGCAAAAAATCATAAAGGATGATGCGATCGGCAGCCGGGCCGACGACAAAGGCGGCTACATTTATACCGCAAAGATACCGGCCGGTTTATTTGCCGCAAACCACATCAATATACAGATCGAAGGCTGCCGCCAGGCCGACTTGAGCCGGGCCGGCGGAGACGACTGGATCAAAGTCTATCGCAACCTCCGGCTAGAAGCTCCTCCCCGCGCCGCACGAAAAATAGAGATTGCCGAAGGCGTCAAGGTGTACTTCGGCATTCACAAACACATGCACCAACCCTATTACCGCGCGGCCGACCCCGATTATTGGGATGGCGAAAAAGACGAAATCTTCGGCTCTCGGGTCGGCAATTACACCGGTTTCCTGCCGGCCGCAGTGCGCCAATATGACGAAGGAAACTTGCCGCATGCCGGACTGTCGACCAGTTGGAGCGGTTCGCTGATCGAACAACTCGATCGTTGCGAGGCACTAGGCTTGTGCGGCGGTCGTTTCTCGGACTGGAAAAACGAGTTGCGCGGCATCGCCGGCGCCAAAACCGCACTCGGCAATCCCCGCATGGCTTTTTCCGCGTTCGGCTACTTTCATCCGCTGATGGCGCTGATTCCGGCGCGCAACATCGTGCGCCACATTCAGTGGCATCAAGACGCCATACGCGCCCACTTCGGCGTCGAAGCCTCCAAAGTCTTGTTCCCACCGGAGACCGCCTTCCATGTGCGCATGATTCCGGCACTGAAGGAAGCCGGCATCGAAGCGGTCATCTACGATTCCATTCACCGTTACCGCGCCTGCCGCGATTACCCCTACGCCGGCATCAACGAAGGCATGCTGCCGCCCAACCCCGCTGAACAAGTCAACCCGCCGGTGGACGATTGGCTTCAACTGCACAATATCTGGGCCGGCTCCAAGATTTCCCCGAGCCTGATGCGGCCCGAATATATCGCCTACGAAGACCCGGACGGCAATATTCATAAAATCATCGGCATTCCGGCCGAGCGCTATATCGGTAATGAAGACGCCCGGGGCGGCTTCGGCGCCTTGCAATATCCCGACGTACTCGGTCAAGTTTACGACAGAATCGTCGAAACCGGCAGTTTCGATCCGAAACATCCGCCTTTTTTTCTGCTGCATTCCGACGGCGACAACCACGGCGGCGGCGCGGACAGCTATTATCACCACAACACCGGCGAACTGGTGCGCTGGCTGCAAGAAGACCCGCGCTTCGAACTGACCACCAGCGAGGATTATCTGCGGCGTTTCCCGCCCGACCCGGCTCAGGCCGTGCATATCGAACCCGGCTCCTGGAGCGGCGCCGACAACGGCGACCCGCAATTCATGAAATGGTTCAGCCGCTACGACCAATCCTATTCGCCCGACCTCAACTCGTGGGCCGCGCTCACGGCGCTACAAAACCTCGTGCATACGATCGAAGACAGCGCGCCGGAACATGCAGCGCTGCAAGAAGCCTCGCGCTTGATGCTCACGGCCGAAACCAGCTGTTACTGGTATTGGACCGGTCAGGACGTCTGGGATAAACAAGTTACCGAAGCCGCCAATAAAGGCTGGCAATTACTCGGCAGCGCCGTTAAACAAGTCGGCGACCGCACCGGCCCGACCATTTTCGCCCCCTGGGTAACGCCGGAAAACCCGGGCGGCGATTGCTGGGGACAGGGTTGCCTTAAAGCCGCGCCGAGAGAAGCCACGCTGCATACCTTCATCCACGATCTATCCGGCCTGAAGCGCACGACACTCGTACTGCGCACAGCTTCCGGCGAGAAACGCCTGGATCTCAACAATCACGGCCCATATCCAAGCCACACCGGCGCCTCGGTATCGGCCGATTATTGCACCGCGTCCTTACCGGTCGGGGCAGGCAATGTGCGCTACTACATCGAAGCCGAAGACTCACGCGGCAATGTCTCGCGCAGTGCATTGGAGAGGATTTATTTGGCATGAAGTCGGTAGCAATACCCCCATCCTACAGGGTCGCTCTTGCGTAGGATGGGTAGAGGCGGAAGCCGAAACCCATCGTTTCTCCCCACCGACGGTTATCTTCCGCCGGACGGGTTTTATCAACCCGTCCGCAATCTTTTCCTGCCATTTGCGGGCGCCCTAGTCCCCATGATCCTAGAAAAAGCATTTCACCATGAAGATCATGAAGAATAAGAAGTTAACTTAATAACTTGTCATTCGTTTATGAACAACTTTCGCTCACCCGAAAGGTTAGCTGCAATGTTTAGGTAATCTATTGAAATACTTCATGAACTTCATGTGCTTCATGGTTGAACTGCCGAATTTAGGATGACGGGTTTCCGCTTCGCTGCTACCCATCCTACAGGGTCGCTCTTGCGTAGGATGGGTAGAGGCGGAAGCCGAAACCCATCGGCCCTTCCGAATTCAACATCGCAACCCCGAAACCTTCCTTCTCAAGCGCCTAAAATCGCCGTCCGAATCCGCACGCTGATATTTCAATCTAACGAATATCTCGGTAATCTCATCGATATCGCGCGCCAATTCCGGACAATGCACCTTTGCTTTTTGCGCAAAATCGATCGGTCCTTCGCTGCTTGCTCTCTCCACGCCCAACCGGGTCATTTTCCGGCAAAAATTCCGATACAATTTCACCACCGGATCGTCACGCTTGCCCCAAGGCCTCAACAACATACCCGCCAAAATCAACATCACCGCAAGCCATACGGCCAGCAAACCGAACAACACTTCTTGCCAATGCTTCAGATGAAGACGATTCAACAGATCGCTACGCGTCCCGCTGCCATAACTCACGATCCAGCGCTGCCAGTAATATTCCAAACTATTCCAAAACTGCTCGACCGGCTTCAAATCGGACCAGGAATCTCGAATTTCCCGGTCAATGGGCGCCGCGCCCGCCTCTCCGAACTCCGAACGCTCATCCCTAAGCGAATCTTGCGCGGTCTGAACCGGCATAACGGCACTCGTAGGATCGACCCGAACCCAACCCTTGCCGTCCAGCCAAACCTCGGCCCAGGCATGCGCATCCGATTGCCGGACTTCTAAAAACCGGCCGATTTTATTGAACTCGCCGCCCTGATAACCCGTAACCACACGGGCCGGAATATCGGCGACCCGCAATAAATAAACAAACGCCGTCGCATAGTGATTACAAAACCCCGTTTTGGCCTCAAACAAAAATGTTTCAATCGGACGATCCGGCATCAAAGGCGGCGTCAGACTGTATTGAAAACCCTGCCGCCGAAACCACGCCAACACATTATTCAAATACCGCTCGGGCGCCTCGTCAAAACCGTGTAGCTGCCGGACCAAAGACTCGACTTCAGCGGAAGGCTCGCCGGGTAACTGCCGGTTCTCCGCATACTCCGAGCGCGTAATGCGGCCGGTGTTGTAGTGCGAATAAGACACCAGCTTAAATTCGGCGGCCTCCCCGCTCCGAACCCGACTAAGCAACTGATAATTGGCATCGCGCCGCAACGAATCATCGAACTCGACGGGCATCTCCAGCCCATACACCCATGAGTGAGCTTGCGGCTCCAGCAACAAGCGATAGGCATACGATTGACCGGATACCTGCAAGGGTTCTTGATAATACTTGGCATGAGCATTATTAGACTTGCGCCACCGAACGCCGTCGGTAAAACTAAACACCGGGCCGCGCCAATACAATTGATCCTTAGGCGGCATCGCCCCGTCAAACTTGACCCGAAACGCCAGTTTGGGCGACAAAGCCAATTGATCGAAAGCGCCCGGCTCCAAAATATCGCCGAGCCCCGACTGCGCCCGATGCTTATCGTCATTCAAAAATGCCCAGGCAGGCGCCTGCACCCGAGGGAACACCATGAATAAAATTGCCGTCATCGGCAGGGCCTGCAAAAACAAATACGAAATCCTGCGGAATACATCGGCGCGAAACAGACGGCCATGCTGATTCACGGCAACCAAACATGCCAACAACAACACACTGACCGACAAACCATAAACGGCGGCAACGATGTTTTGCCAATACAAAAACTGAGCGGCAATGACGATAAAGCCCAAATAAGCGATCAAATAAACATCGCGCGGCTTATTCAACTCCAACAACTTCAAGCCCAAGGCCGTCACAAACAAGGCCGTACCGCTATCGATCCCCCATTCGCCTCGATGATGAGCGACCAGCAAACCGATACCGACCAGCATCAACACCGAAGCGGCCATGCCCCTAGGCAGACAATTCGGATAACGAATACCGCAAAAACGCCAAATCCACAACACCCCAAAAAATACGGATAAAAGCGGCGGAATATGACCGACGTGCGGCAGCACGATCAAAGCGACCGCAAATAACAAGCCTTGTAAGATACCGGCATTCATGATCGCTCGCCCTCAAAAAGAGCCAAGGCCTTCAAACAGCGGGCTCGATGCGAAGCACCGTGATCCGGCGGAATGCGGCAACCCGGCAAACGCAAGCCATAACGCAAACCGGCCGTATCGGCATCCAAAACCCAGCGGCATAAACGGCTCAAACGATCTTCGGTTCGCTCCCCGAAAGCCTGCCCATAATCCAGCCACAACTCGGTGCCGACCGACTCGCCGGCATATTGTTTAGACAACAAGCCTTGACCCTTGGCATAAGCCTTCCAATGAATCTGGCGCAACAAATCTCCCGCCTGATATTCGCGAGTGCCGATAAAATCGTCTTGCCCGCCGCGGTCGCTAACGCTCTGCCCGGCCGCGTCATACCCGCTCGCGTCCGGAAAAGGCACGACATCCCGAGCCGGCTTCGGATAAACCAAAATCCGATCGCTAAAGCGCAGCGGCGACCAGGCCCGAAAAAGCCCCAACGGATAATGACTGGCCAGCGTTATCGCGCCAATCGAATGCCAACCGCGTTGTTGAGTGCGCATATACAAGGTAAGCGTTTTACTTTGCCGAGCCTCCAAATCGAAGACCGACTCGCTTTCCAGATGCGCCGACAAAGCATGGCGACGAGTGTCCGTCGGATTACTCACCGTCAATGACAAACCCGCCGATTCGCCGGCAAAAACCGGAGCCGCATAACCGGTTTTTACCACCAACCCGGCCAGCGCCCGATAGGTATGCAAAATCGACACAAAAAATAGGCTAGCCAGAAAAAACGCCAAGCCGTACACCAAATTATTGTTATAAATCAAGGCAATCAACAACAATAACACAATGGTATAAACCAAGCTCAGCCCGCGCGGCGTCGGCAAAATAAAAACCCGCCGCCGCGTCAACTCCAACGGACCGCTGACAGACTCGCCCCGCCTGAAAAAACGCCCGAACCCGAAACCTTGCTTCAATAACGCTTGATTTGCGTTCATCACACACCTCTAACCGTAATTCGTTTCAAAACAGACTCCTATCGTTCCTATGGTTCCTACGCCCCGGAGACTATGAAAGTATTGGCGAAGACATCATAAAAAATTTATTTACCATAAAGGACATGAAGTAAATGAAGAAAAAGGTGGGGGTTGATTCCATAAAATGTAATTTATTTTTACCATGAAGATCATGAAGGACTTGAAGATACAGGCAGTAGGATGGGTACCCACAAACGGCAAAAAAACATACGGAAGGATTTAAGCTGTTTCCCAAGCTCCAGCGCTCATCGTTATACATAAGTCATAAATTATCCTTTTGCCATCTTGGCCAATGCGGCCTCGATACCCTTTATTGTCACCTAACACTCTCGACCTCGAAATCGCGATCAGGGGATCGCTCCCACAGAACATCCACCGCCTGCTGTGGGAGCGACGCCTTCGTCGCGACTATCGAAGCCGCTAACGCTCATACACCAATAGCCTTTTCGGACGACACGGCAACCTAGCGCTCGTTCGCGGCTTTATGCACAATAGGTATATTTATTCTTGTGTATAACGGCAAGAGCTGGAGCTTGGGAAACAGCATGAATGTGGGTTCCGATAAGGCTGCGGTTGCTCGATCGACAGGCGTCGGCGGCAGGAAAAGACCGCACTCAAACCGCCGGCACGTTTTGTAAAATCGGCGCCACGATAGCCTCCGAATTCCCCACCCCGGAACGAATCCGGTGCCCCGCAACCGCCGGCAATACCGCTTGCACATCTTCGGGCAACACCGCGTCGCGATTGGCCAACAACGCCCAAGCCTTAGCCGCGTTCAGCAAAGCCAAACCGGCCCGAGGCGATAAACCGCAATGATACTGATCGGATTGCCGAGTAAACGTCACGACCGCCAACACATAATTCAACAAAGCCGGCGAGGCATACACGCGCGCCACTTGATCCTGCAACTGCAACAAACGCTCTGCCGGCATCATCACCGGCAAATCCTCAAGCAAGCGATAGCGCGCCTCGCCGGACAACAACGACAACTCGGCGCGATGATCCGGATAACCCAGCTCGATCCGCATCAAAAACCGGTCTAATTGCGACTCGGGCAAAGAAAACGTACCCACATGATGATTCGGGTTTTGCGTGGCGATCACAAAAAACAACTCGGGCAAAGCATACGTTTCGCCGTCTACCGTAATTTGCCGCTCCTCCATCGCCTCGAGCAAAGCGCTTTGCGCCTTCGGCGAAGCCCGATTGATTTCATCGGCCAAGATCATTTGCCTGAAAATCGGGCCGGGATGAAACTTAAACGCATGCTCATTCGCCATAAACACCGACGAACCGATAATATCCGCCGGCAACAGATAGCTGGTAAATTGCAAACGCTGATAATCCATACCGAATAATTTAGCCAGCGCATGCGACAAAGTCGTCTTGCCCACGCCGGGTAAATCCTCGATCAACAAATGCCCTTTGGCCAGCAAACAACACACCGCCAATCGAATTTGCCGATCCTTACCCAGAATAATTTGATTCGCTTGGTTAATTAACGCTTCTAAGTCATGTTCCATACTGTCAATCCTTCTCGGTCGAAAATAATGTCGCGCAGGTCAGTGCCGTCAGATCCCGCAACAGTGTTAATAGTTATCGCAAGGCTCATTACGACCGGGATCGGGCATGCGTAGATAAAGCACCCGGTCGTCGTTGCGGTCGGAGGCATTGGGAGGATTACGGGAGTCACCGGGATCATCGGGGTCACCGTCGTAAGCGATAGCAGTATCCAATACCCCATCGGGACCCGCCGAAACCAGACGTGCGTAATCGAAATTGGGTTTGTTTGAATCGGTGGTATCGATAGGAATTTGCAGAACCACCGGATTGCCCCAGGCGTCTAAGACCTGTGGTTTGTTATTATCATCGAGAGTCTGATGAACTTTACCTTCGCTGGTTTGGGTAAAACTATCATGAAGACTTGCAGGCGCGACTCCTCCGGTTTGCAAATAAGGCCCGTGCCAACCGACTGCGGTTGTAGGTTTATAGTCTGCAAAGACCGGAGTTCCATTAGGCTTAATGAATAAATAAGTCAAATTCATATCCGTCAAATCGTCATTATTTCTAGAATTCTTCGGATAATAACCCAGCGTATCGGCATAAAAACCCGGCCCCGCGGGCCCGCCCATGATCGCCGCCTTGACCGCCTGCAGCGTCGCATCGGTCGCCCGGCACATCGCCATTTGCCCGGTACCGCCGATATAAGGCACGGTCAACCCGGCCAGCGCAATCAACACCAGCAAGACAACGCTCAACTCCAACAGCGTCAAGCCGCGTTGCAAAAAACCAGAACATCGTTTCATTCGCTCAAATCCTCAAATAATAGCCGCCAGCCGACGGACAGTTTTTGCAAACCCGACCGCAATGTTTTCCAATCGTTTGTGGGGGAGGGCATGATGGGTTTCCGCACCGCCGCTCTTGCGTAGGATGGGTAGAGGCGGAAGCCGAAACCCATCGTTTTTCGCCCCGCCGCAAACGTTTTAACCATGGCCTCCCGCCGGGCGGGTGTTATCAATCCGGCCTCTCGCCGGACGGGTTTATGCTATTTCCCAAGCTCCAGCTTGGGAAAGACACCCCGGAAGCTCCAGCTTCCTGTGACCGACACATCCTCCGCACTTTCTCAATCAACCCCGACTCGCTCGTTCAATCTTTCTTTGATTCTCGGGAAGCTAGAGCTTCCTGAACAGGTTACCCAAGCTGGAGCTTGGGTAACAGCATAATGTTTTTTTTGCCGTTTGTGGCAATCCTCGTCCGTAACGTTTTTTTGGCGTTTACGGGTGCCCTGCGCTACCAATTGATTACCGGCAAAGTGGTATTCGGACGAAAATCGACGGCGATCGGGTTTTGGCGGTCGGCTGGGTAAAATGGATCCTGCTATTTCCCAAGCTCCAGCTTGGGAAAGACACCCCGGAAGCTCCAGCTTCCTG
>NZ_JBNGHF010000015.1:0-97931 GCF_050611805.1 Methylotuvimicrobium sp. | reverse complement strand
CGCGGCTGTCGGTCCGCGAACCGACTACACATAAGCGTCGCGATAGCGACACAAAACCTTCTTCGGACTTCACAAATAAACTGCAGCTATACGCAATCAGGATTCGTTTTATCACGGTATCAATAAACTCCCCTCAAGTACCACGATCGCTTGCATAAAACCGACGCCTAAAGCGAATACGATCGATTGTCCGCAAAGATTTCGCAGGCTCGAATGTTCATGCAATACCGGAATGAAGTCGGTCGCGGCAATATAAATAAATCCCCCCGCAGCGATCGGCAGCAGCAAAATCAACGAAGCCTCGGCAAACTGCCCAAGCAGCAGAGTAAACACAGCGCCTACGACTACAGTCAAAGAACAATAAAAGTTGTACAGCACGGCATCTTTAGGGCTATATCCGCCGTAAACCAGTGCGCCAACATCGCCTATCTCCTGCGGTATTTCATGAACGACGATGGCAAGCGTCGTAGTCAGCCCGATAACGGGATCCACCAAAAAACTGCCGCCGATTAAAATACCGTCGACAAAATTATGGACCGCATCACCCATCAAATTCATCTTAGCTATCGGCTTGATCGAGTCGTCGGCAAATACGGTATGGTCGTGACGCCAACGTACGATTTTTTCGAGCACGAAGAACAAAAACACGCCGGCCAAGGTCGTCAAACAAACCGTGGCTATCGACCCTTGGCGTTCCGCCGCATCGGGTATCAAATGAATGAAGGCATCGCCCAATAAAACGCCGACCGCCAACGCGATCAGATAGGGCAGCAGGCGCTTGAGCAATTGCCGGTCGAGGTAAAAAACGAACGCTCCGCTCAACGAGACGAGACTGACCAGTAACGATGCGCTCAGCGTATAGAAAATGACTTCGGCAGATATCGGCATACGGAGTTACGCTGCGGCAGGCACCCGGCATTCGTCCATCGCGTCGATAAAGGCCTGCTTCGGCAAATCGCGCCCGATGAACACCAACACGCTTTCACGTTTTTCGTCCGCCGACCAAGGTTTGCCGAAATCGGTATTCATCATCATGTGCACGCCTTGATAGATGATTCGGTTTTCCTGACCTTCGATCCGCATTATGCCTTTATAGCGCAGTAAATCCTCACCGTAGACTCGCACCATGACATCGAAAAAAGCCATGATACGAGCCGCGTCGAAAGCACGGTCGCTGCGATAGACGAAAGAAGAAATGTCATCGTCGTGTTCGTGAGTGACGTCTTCGAGAAAATCCGGCTCGACCTCCAGAATCGCCTGCAAATTAAACCCCCGGATGTCGAGTACTTCGGCAATATCGCATGAACCGAAATGGACATGCCGAATAGGCGCCCGCGAATTCATCGCCCGCAAACGGTCTTCCAGGCTTTTCAGGTGTTCCGTTTCGACCAAATCGGTTTTCGACAGAAGCAAGCGGTCGGCAAAACCGACTTGTTCTTGCGCCTCATGATTCAGGTCGAGTTGCCTGGGGCCGTGTTTCGCATCGACAACGGTAATAATCGCATCGAGCGTGTAAAAGTCGGCAATATTCCGGTCGGCAAAAAAGGTTTGCGCGACCGGTGCCGGATCGGCCAAACCGGTCGTTTCGATTATCACGCGGTCGAATTCGGCCCCACCGGCCGTGCGTTTGTCGGCCAATTCGCCGAGTATGCGCACCAAATCCCCGCGCACAGTACAACAAATACAGCCGTTGTTCATTTCGACGATTTGTTCTTCGCCTTGAATCAGCAAGTCGTTATCGACCCCCTCCTCTCCGAATTCGTTCTCAATCACGGCAATCCGATGACCGTGATCCTCCGATAAAATCCGATTCAGTAATGTCGTTTTCCCGGCTCCGAGAAAACCGGTCAAAATAGTCACAGGTACGGGACTGCATGCGTTCACTTTGTTCATGGTTGAGCTCCATGGGGTTGTGCGTATAATCGATCGGGCGCTATCAGCGGCGCACTGACGACTTCGACACGATCGCCGCTTACCTTATTGTAGAAACAACTGCGCCGCCCGGTATGGCAAGCGGGGCCTTTTTGGTCGACTTTCAGCAACAAAGTATCCCCGTCGCAATCCAAATAAAATTCTTTCAGCATTTGGATTTGCCCCGAGCTTTCGCCTTTGCGCCACAATTTCGCACGCGACCGGGACCAATAACAAACGCGCCCGTGTTGCAAGGTTTCCAGTATCTCCGCCCGATTCATCCAGGCCATCATCAAGACTTCGCCGGTATCGTATTGTTGCGCGATCGCCGGCACTAAGCCTTGTTCATTGAACGGCAAATCGGCCAATACATCGCCCCACGGAAGCGCCTCGCCTACCTCACGGTTTTCGTTTTGCTCGATCATGAATGCAGCATTTTGTTTGCCGACTCTTGTTGCGCCTGCCTGAACCAAGCCAATACGGCTTTTCGGTACTCCATGCCGTAAAGTTGTTCGAAGCGACGGGTTTCTTCGCATCCGGCATTGCTCAACACGGCAATTCGCTCGCCGATAAACGGCTCGGTCAATGCAATATTGCAATCGACGGTGATGCAATGGCGCCATTCTTGATAGGTAGACGGTATACCGTTAGCAAATTTCATCAGGCAAAATCCAATGTCAATAACAAGCGCCTAGGGCAATCCTCGCTCGGTTTCGGCGAACGGTGCACCGCGCCGTGCTGTTCATTCCCGGCCCAATTGCTGCCTTTCAGCAGACCGACCGAAAAAGCGGGCATTCGATGAATCGAGGATTCGTCCAAAATCACGCCAGCTTGCCTATCGTTTAAGCCATGCGTATTGATGCCCAATTTGGCGCGGTCGACCGCTCGGTCTTCGAGCCATTCGGTACCGATGCCACCGTAAGTCGAGACCATGCGGCACGGCACATGATCGACATGGAATTTCGGGCACATCGGCCGGTCGAGGGTTCGCAAACGCAAGCCGACGCGCTCGAGTTCGAATAAATCGCAAAACAATGTCGCCAGCATCGCCGCGTCACGATAAAACTCAAGATAACCATCGATATTCGATGCATGAGGAATCAAAGCGCTGAAATCGAAATCGGCGATCGAAAGATTATGAATCTCGCTGATTTCTTGAGGACTTGCGAGCAATGAATCGATGAACGACTCGATACGCGGATCAATGCGCCGCTCGATCACGCACAGATTGACTTCATCCTGATAGATTCGGCTCAAATCGACCAAATCGTCGGACTGCACCGCTTCCGAATAAGGCGCGCGAAATAAATGTTGGGCTAAAGCGGACATAATTTACCTCGTTCAATACATGACTTCTTCGACTTCCGTTGCAGCCGCTTCCAACCAGGGCGGAAAATCATCTTGATAATGTTGCCAAGCTTCGGCTCCCGCCGCGAGCTCTTCATCGGTCAATAAACAGGCATCGAGCTCATGCCGGGTTTGTTCGGCATCGACATTCTGTCCGATAAAAACCAATTCCTGGCGGCAATCGCCGAACGGCGGCTGCCACTGCGCTTCGATATCGGCTTTATAGGCTTCGGGCCATTCGCTTTTCGGCACCGAAGCCCACCAGCGGCCCGCGCAACCGTGCTGCATGATGCCGCCGGCTTGCGACCATGTGCCGACCCATTCGGGCCGCGACGCCAGCCAGAAGAAGCCTTTCGAGCGCAACAGCGTGCCGTTATTCCAATCGCCGTAGTGGAGATAATCATAGAAACGCCCCGGATGAAACGGGCGACGGGCATGATAGACAAAACTGGCGATGCCGTACTCTTCGGTTTCGGGCGTATGCGACCCGCGCATTTCCTGTAGCCAGCCGGGTGCCTGCGACGCTTTGTCGAAGTCAAATCGGCCGGTATTCAAAATTTTGGCGAGCGGGGCTTGCCCCATCATCATCGGGATAATTTCCGCATCCGGATTCAAATGGGTCAGTATCCCGGTCAAATTGGCCAGTTCGTCGCGGCTGATCAGGTCGACCTTGGAAATCAGAATGACATTGCTGAACTCGATTTGATCGACCAACAGATCGGCGATATTACGCTCGTCGTCCTCGCCCAATTCGGCTTCGATTTCCTTCAACGATTGAGCTTCCATGTAATCGCGCATGAAATTGACCGCATCGACGACGGTCACCAACGTGTCCAGACGCGCGATATCAGATAGGCTGCACCCTTCTTCGTCACGAAACGTAAAGGTTTCGGCGATCGGCATCGGCTCGGCAATACCGGTAGATTCGATCAACAAATAATCGAAGCGGCCTTCGCGAGCCATTTGTCCGACTTCGACGAGCAAATCCTCGCGTAGCGTACAACAGATGCAGCCATTGCTCATTTCGACCAGCTTTTCCTCGGAACGGTTGAGTTCGATCTCGTTCTTGACCGTCGCGGCATCGATATTGACCTCGCTCATATCGTTAACGATCACGGCGATCTTGAGATTGTCCCGGTTGGTCAAAATGTGATTGAGCAGAGTGGTTTTACCGGCTCCTAAAAAACCGGACAGAACCGTTACAGGCAATTTGGATAATGTATCTTCGATAAACATTAAGAGAGTCTTTGTATTGATTTAATTGTTACAATATAACATATCTTTAAGATATCGCAATTTCAGTGTCTCTATAACAAGTCGGGAACCAAATCGATACCTTATCTCAATATTTGGTTTCAGGCTTGAAAGCGCCGCTCTCCCAAAAGCTAAGTCCTTTGAACGCATGGATCGCGACAAAAGGCGCTTGTGCCGCTTTGACCAGCCACTCGGCGGGAATCGCATAAAAATGAAAATCATTGCCTTCCTTTCCGATAAAGGTCATTAAGCCGACTAATTCGCCTGCTTCGTTAAAAATACCGCCGCCACTGGCTCCTTGCATGAAACCGGCATCGATTTCGAATACATGACCGGTATTATAAGGATGAAAGGCAACAATCGAGGCCGGTCTGGAGCGCATCCCTAAGGCGAAAGGATAGCCGTACATGTAAACCGGCGTTCCAACCGCGTAGCCTGCGGATAAAGCCAGCTTCGCAGCAGGTAAAGAAATGGAATCGGTTTCGAGAATACAGGCATCCAATTCCGTCAGGGCGGCCTGTTTCAATACCGGATAAGCATGGCCCGATTTAAATAAGACGATTTGCTCCGCATTTCGCGTGACATGACAATTGGTCGCGACCTTGCCTGGCGCTATAATGACGCCGGATCCCATATAAGTTTTTCCGGCTGCATCTCGGGCGATTACTTTGACGACGCTGAGCGAAAGTTGCATGTCTGGCTCTATGGCACAAGCCTGAGACGAGCAAAAAAGCCCGATTGAAAACCAAAATAATCCGACACTTCGAATCCGGCTCATTTTTCCTCCCGGCTAGCGTAAACGAATAGAACTCGGGTCAACTGTTTCGACCTATCCTGGAGTTTTTACCGCAAGAATGTTTAAAGTCAATTAGATAAGGTTATTTCTGGTTCCCACGGTCCTCCGTGGGAATCCATACTTTGGCTGCCGAAACAGGATCGGTATGCATTCCCATGCTGGAACGGTGGGAACGTGGAAGAAGTGCGCAGTGTGTTTAGAACCCAGATCCGAAGCATATTCGGCATACCGTCTAAAATGCGACGCGAATACCCAACTCCACGGCACGCCCGGCTTCGGGTGCGATATTGCGCAGATAAGACACCGAATTACGGATATCCTGGTTCAGCAGGTTACTGGCTTTGACGAAGAGCAATAGATCGGCGGTGTCGCCGGCATTGATCCGATAATTCGCCGTGCTGTTCAACAACCAATAACTGGGGGTTTCGGTCTCGTTGTCGCCCGGGTTTTCCTGTCTTTCGGCGCGGGTAATGCGCACATTCGCGGCCCAAGCCGTATGCTCCCAGGAAAGCTGCATGCCGTAACGTAAAGGCGGCATTCGGGGAATATCTCTGCCGTCGGTGAATTGTCCGCGCACGTAATCGCCGAAAAACTGACTGTCCAACTGTCCGTAACGCGTTTCCAGCAACGGAAAGGTCACTTGCGCTTCGAAACCTTTCAAGATCGCATCGCGCTGTTGCGCCCGAAAAACCGGCAAACACTCGTGATCATGATCGCATTCATCCTCTATCTCGCCATGATCTTCGTCGAAAAACTCGCCGGTTCTAATTTGTGCGATGTAATTGTTGACCCAGTTGTGATAAAGATTGAAGTCGGCATGAACCCAGTCGCGCTCGAAATGCAGCCCCAATTCCAGATTGTTCGCAGCCTCGACCTCCAATCCCGCATTTCCGATATCGAAACTGTTGGTCGCTAAATGCGGACCGTTGGAAAACAATTCCTGTACGTCCGGCGCGCGCTGGGCATGGGTAAACGACAAGCGTACCGAGTCTTGATCGGTAAAATGCCAGAGCGCCGATGCCGAACCGCTCACCGGCGTATGCGAGCTTTGCTTTTGGCCGTCCGGATCGATGAATTGCTGCTCGACGCGTGCGCCGAATTCATAAGTCATCGGTCCTGCATGAATATCCTGAACTGTAAAAAATCCGAACGAATCGATATCGGAACGCGGCACGACCGCTTCATCGCCCTTTGCTTCGAATTCGCTATTTTTGGTTTGCACGCCGACCACGCCGTGGTCGAACAGCAACCAAGGTTTTTGAATCAGCTCAAGACGGCTATCGAATCCGGTGTTGGTATAGACCGTGCCTTTTTCGCCGTTTTCCAATTCGGTATGCTGGTAATCGTTATAACCCAGCCGAATCCGCAAACTGTCGGCAAACCACACAGGGTCCTTGATCTCGCTTTTCATATCGTAACGGGTTTGTTTGAGATCGATACGCACGCGTTCGGGCATAGCATCTTCATCTCCCTCGTCCTCATGATGCGCATGCGCACCCAGCGGCACCCCGTAATTGTTGTCGAGATGGTTGATCGAAAAGCCGATAAACCCCGGATCGCCGACAAAGGAAAAGCCTACGGTTCCGGTGCGCGCCCGAGTGTTCGAATTCAGCAAACGTCCCCGACTATTGAAAGTATCTTCATCGTCATGATCATCATGGCTTTCGGCCTCGGCGGATTCGTCGACCGCCAATCCAGGAATCTGCATGTCGATGCTTTCGCGGAACATGCCGTCCAGATGCCACGCGAAGAAATCCTTGCCGCCTTCCAATTTGAAAGCCGTGGTCTTACCTTCGTTGACGAAGTTATAGCGCTGTTCGGCCGCGCCTTCGATCAATTTGTCCGGAACACGATCCGGAATGCGGTTGTCAATGACATTGACCACGCCGCCGATCGCGCCGCCGCCGTAAAGTAGCGTGGCCGGGCCTTTCAATACCTCGATCCGTTCGGCCCAAAAGCCCTCGGTGCTGTTCGCATGATCCGGACTTATCGAGGCCGCATCGAGACTGCCCAAGCCGTTTTGCAGAACTTGCGCTCGCGATCCGGTTTGACCCCGAATGACCGGTTGTCCGACACCGGGACCGAAGGATTGACTATGAATGCCCAGTTCGTTCTTCAAGGTGTCGCCGATCGTGCTGCCCGCCTTCAGGCGTAATTCTTCGCCGCTCAAAATAGTCACGGGCAAAGCGGTATCGGAAGCCGATTGCGGCAATGGCGAACTGACGACGATTTTATCCAACATAATGGATTTCGAAGCTTTGTTTACATCGGCAGCATGACCCACCGAAGCGAAGGGAACTAACAATAATGTGAATGATTTGTGCATGAGTTCAGACTAACCGGCAATTTATCGCGACTATTTCTTAAATTTCTCCGCAAAACAGCAAAGAGATCCATAAAAAAACAATAAGATACGTTATATTGTAACAATCGGCAAGCGGATTTTTTCTCGCTATCCGAGCTCAAACCCAAAATCGCTTTCGAAGGATTTCATCCCCTCCCCTTTTCGAATGAATCCTCCCTCTGAAGCCCGCTAATTCCTTAATTACGTTATAATACCGGCTCGTTTTTTCCAAATCAAAAGGCCCAGTCATGTCAAAAACCAAATTATCGATCCTATTGCCGGTACTTTCGGTATTCGCTACTCAATTGACCGGTTGCAACACGCCCGCACCGAGCAAAGGCGATCTGATGATTAAACAAGGCGGTCCATTCATCGAAGCCGGCATCAAATGGAATGAAGGCAACCGCCTGGTCAAGGACGGCAATAAAAGAATTGCCGAGGGCCGAGATACGATTAACGAAGGCAAGAAACTGGTCGCGCAAGGCGAGCTTCAAGTCAAAGACGGCCAAAACATGATCGAACAAGGCAAAAAGCTACTCGAAGAAGGCGAAAGACTTTACCAAACCGGTCGGCCTCAAGAAAGCGATTATCCGTCTTACCCGGCGCCCCAACCTGCCGAGTCGATCGAAGTCTTTCCGTTGTCCGATTAATAAATCCCTGACAGCATGGGCCGAAATTTTCGGCCTTCATTTTTATGATAAGCATCTTCAAGTGCCGAAAAAGCCTCTGTCTCCCGGCATTGTTGCTTGTTTCTTGCAACGGCATCGCCGCTACGACACCTGAAAGCGAAAGCGGCTTTCAAGCCATGCTGCGCCGCCTGCTGCCGTTCGACGTCTTTGAGCCGGAGACGCCGGAGATCGTCATTTCAGGCGTCAGCAGCGGACAAAAAGCCAATGTGCGCGCCTTCTTGAGTCTAAGCAAGGAAGCCTGCGACGCACCGCAATGGCGAGTCAATCGCCTATTCGCGCAAGCCGACACCGAAATCGATAAAGCGATGCGGGCGCTAGGCTACTATCACACCCGCGTCGAAAAAAAACTGGACTTCAACGAAGACTGCTGGCAAGCCGAATTCAAAATTACGCGCGGCCCGCCGGTGCGCATCGAAGAACTCGCGATAAACGTCTCGGGAGAAGCGGAGATCGATCCCGCGTATAAGCAATTGCTCGCCGGAAACCCGATCAAAACCGGCAACATTCTACACCATGGACGCTACGAATCGTTCAAGAGCAGTTTTCAATCACTCGCCCAGGAACGCGGCTATTTCGACGCCAGATTTCTGAAAAGCGCGATCAAAGTCGATACCGAACGTAACAGCGCCAATATCATTCTCGATTTCGCATCCGGACAGCGCTATTTCTTCGGCGAAGTCAATATTGATCAAGACATTCTGAATCCGGACTTCGTTCAACGCTTTATCCCATTTGAAGAAGACGAGTCTTATTCGAGCCGAAAACTGGCCGACACCTACAACAATTTGACTGCAGGCGGTTATTTCAAGACCATAGAAATCCGGCCTCGTATCGACGACGCGGTCGATTTAAAAGTGCCGGTCGACATCGCACTCTATCCTCAAAAGAAACACAGCTACGAAGTCGGCGTCGGTTACGACACGAATTTCGGCCCTCTGTTCAGCTTAGGTTATACCAATCGGCGGCTAAATAGGCGCGGACACACTTTCAACGCGGCGCTGGACCTGTCGCCGGTGCTGTCGACCGCGGAAAGCCGCTATAACATTCCGCTACAACAACCGACCAGCGACTTTTTCAGTTTCGGTGCGGGTTTTAAGCATGAAGAACCGGATACATTCACTTCGAATATGTTCAAAGTATCGGCACAACGGCAACGCATAGCACCGAGCGGCTGGCAGCAAATCGGCTTTCTGGATCTCGTTTACGAATCGTTCCAATCGGCCGATGTCGATAGCAGCGCCTTGTTATTGATACCCGGCGTTCGCCTGCAATACACGCGCAGCAACTCGCCGATCCGGCCCACCGAAGGTTATCATTTGAATTTCTCCCTGGCCGGCGCGCACGAATCGGTCGTCTCGTCGCTGAGTTTCGTGCAAGCCGGCGCCGGCGCGCGATTGATTACCGGCGTGCCTTGGTCCGGGCGCTTCATCATGCGCGGCGATGTCGGCGCAAGCTTGGTCAGTAATTTCGAGGATTTGCCAACGACATATCGTTATTATGCCGGCGGCGCGCAATCGATAAGAGGCTACGAATACAAAGAACTCGGTCCGACCAATGCGACCGGACAGGTGATCGGCGGCAAGATGCTGTCCGTGTTGAGCCTCGAATACGAACAATTCATCGGCGATCAATGGGGCATCGCCGCCTTTGTCGACGGCGGCAATGCGCATAACGATTTCGGCGATATCGACGTAAAAATCGGCGCGGGACTCGGCGTTCGCTGGATATCGCCGGTCGGTCCGGTACGAATCGATTTCGCGGTGCCTTTTCATGAATCCGGCTCGTCGTTTCAGGTGCATTTCTCGGCAGGATCGCAGCTGTGACCGTAAAAGCTTTTTTCAAGGCGCTCGTGCTGACACTGAGTGTTGCACTGTTTAGTCTACCGATCGCACTGTTGGCGATACTCGGTACTGAGCCGGGCAGCCGCTGGCTAATACAAACTGGGTTAAGCGTCGCCGAACTCGATGCCGACGTGGAGCGCATAGACGGGACGCTGCTTGGCGAGCTAACCCTAAACAAACTCGTCTACCGTAGCGAAACCGAACAGATCACGCTGGACTCGTTCGTTTTCGGCTGGAAGCCCTCGGCCTTGTTGAGCGGCACACTGGATATAGGCAGGCTTGCAACGAACGGCTTATCAATCGAGATAACGGGCGAGGCTCCCGAGCCCGAAGATGACGAGCCTTTTTCGATGCCGAACATCCCTTTGGCTATCCTAATCGATGATATCGACTTACAGGCGACGCGTTTTCGAAGCGGCGAGCAAGACATCATGATCGACCGCTTTCGTCTGCGCGCCGCCTTGATCGATAATACGTTGCGCCTGAAAGGCCTCGCGCTGGAAATGCCGAAGGCAGCCATTTACGGACACGCGGAAGTCGAACTGCAAGCAGATTTTCCGTTATCGGCGCAATTGACTTGGCAATTGAATCTTCCGGAAACACCGGCGATTGACGGTGAAATGACCGCACTGGGCACGCTAAACGAACTAATGCTGATCGGTCATGCCGAAGGGCCTTTTCGCTTTCATCACGAAGCCCGGCTCAATTTGGCCGACAACGTACCGGTCTTTTCGGTCTCCGGCCGTTGGCAACGATTGCAATGGCCGCTGGACGGCAAAGCCGATATCGCAAGCCCTAAGGGTGAGTTCACGATCGACGGCAACGTGGATGATTACCACATCGATCTGGCCGCACAACTGTCGGCCGAGCAGGAATCGTTCGAATTGCAATTGGCAGGCTATGGCGATAGCGATTCGTTGACGCTCGAACGGCTGGAAATGGCGCCCAAACAAGGCCATTTGACCGTTGCCGGCCGTGTTGTGTGGTCGAACGAACCGATCAGCGTCGATTTAACCGGCGATTGGAAAAAGCTGCAATGGCCGCTATCAGGCCCGCCCCAGGTCGAAACCAAACAAGGCCGTTTCGACTTGAGCGGAACCTTGGACGATTACCGGATTGAATTGAATACCAAGCTGGCAATGGAACAATTGCCGCCGTTCGACCTAATTTTCAACGGACAAGGCAGTACCGAAGCGATCGATATACATCAATTGTCTCTACGTCCGAAACAAGGGCGGTTGGACCTGAAAGGCCAAGTTTCGTGGCGCGACGCGATAGATTTCGCGCTGGACCTGAATGCCCAACGGCTCGATCCGGGCGATTTTACGCCCGACATCAGCGGTTCGCTGAATCTTCAAGCCGCCGCATCCGGACGCTTTGCCGAAGAACAATTGACCGGCATGCTCACGATCGAAAAACTGCATGGCACGCTTTTCGATAGCCCGATTCAAGGTCAAGGCAAACTCGCTTTCGCCGAGCAGCGCCTGTCAATCGACAAACTACAGCTGCAATCGTCCGCTAATCGCCTGACGGCCGACGGCACTCTGGCCGAAACCCGCTCCAACCTCGATTTTTCGATCGATGCGCCCAATCTCGCGGCGGTTTGGCCGGGACTTTCCGGCTCGATCAAGGGCAGCGGCATCGTACGCGGCAATTATTTAGACCCTGCCGTCAAAGCTCAATTGAATGCCAACAAACTCAGTTACCAGGATTTTAGAGTCGGCCTGTTGACGCTGAATCTCGACTATGCCGAAGCCTTGGGTCAACGCTCGCAACTCGACCTAGTTCTGCAAGGCTTAGAGCTGGATGGGCAAGCGATCGATGAATTGGCGCTGCAAGGCTCGGGATCGTTGAGCGCTCACCGGTTCGAAGCGAAGCTGATATCGGACATCGTAAAGCTTCAAACCGAGCTGACGGGCAACTTTAGCAAGCAACGCTGGCTTGCCACACTGGAAAGACTCGACATCGACCCAGCGCAACTCAAGCAATGGCAACTCGAACGGCCTTGGCCGATTCGGCTGGATTTCGCCGGCGACGATCTCGGTGTCAACCTGCCGCAAAATTGTCTCGTTCAAGCCGATGCGGCGATCTGCCTTAGCGCTGACGGTTCGATCGAGCGCCGCCTGAACGCCACTGCCGAATTGCGCAATATCGATTTGGCCACGGCTAAACCGTGGTTGCCCGAAAACTTAAGCCTTGCCGGTGCGATCAATGCCAACGCCAATTTACTGAAACGAGGCGAACGCCTGACGGCCGATGCCGAAGCCGCAGTCGCCAACGGATCGCTGCAACTTTCCAGAGACGGCGAAAAGCCACTTATTTTTGCTTTATCCGAAACTCGGCTAAAAGCACAATACGGCGACGAGCGGCTCGATGCCGAGTTGCGTATCGGTTTGACCGGCGAGGATTTTATCAGCGCGCAAATCAAAACCGCACCGCTCGCCGCAACAAACGCACAGTCTTTGACAGGCAACTTGCAAGCATCGATTGCCGACTTAAACCTAGTCGATCAACTCGTGCAGGATATCGAAAACCTCAAAGGCCGGATCACGGCCGACCTGACTCTAGCCGGCGACACCGAACGACCGGAAATCAGCGGCCTGCTGCAACTCAGCAATGCCGAACTCGATGTACCTGATATCGGCATTCATCCGCACAATATTAACCTCAGATTGTCGGGGCAACCGGGACAACCCGAACAGTTGGCCTTGTCCGGACGCATCGATTCCGGTAAAGGCTCGCTCTATCTCAACGGCACCTTCGAGCTGAATCCGGAAACAGCTTTTCCGGCGGAACTATCAATCACCGGCAGCGAATTCGAAATAGCCCGAATTCCCGAAGCCGAAATCAGCGTCTCACCGCGCCTGACGGTCAAGCAAAGCGAAGCGGCAATCCGAGTCGTCGGCGACGTCACCGTCGACAATGCCGAGTTGAAACTGGTCGAATTACCGGAAACCGCGATCGCTCCCAGTGCCGATGAAATCATCATCAACCGGGAAATTATCGAGGAGGAAAAAACCGCTTTAAATCTGCAAACCGATATCGGCATCTTGCTCGGCGAACAGGTGCGCTTCTCCGGCTACGGCATGGATACCCGGCTGACCGGCAATCTGCGTTATACTTCTTCGCCCGGTACGCAACGCATGCTCGGACGGGTTGCAATGAAAGATGCGAGATACAAGGCTTACGGCCAGGATTTGACAATTGCGAAAGGCGAATTTTTATTCAACGGACCGGTGGATAATCCGTGGTTAAACTTCGAAGCGACACGCAAAGCCATCGGCGAAGATGTGACTGCGGTATTGACCGTAACCGGGCCGGCCAAATCGCCGCAAACAAAAGTATCGAGCCGGCCGCCGATGCCGGAATCCGATGCACTCGCCTATCTGCTGACCGGCCGGTCGTTACAACGTACCGGCGAATCGCAAGCCAACATACTGGCTAAGGCCGCAATTAACTATGGAGCCGGCGAACTTTCGTGGCTCAGCAACCAATTAGGATTCGACCAATTCGAGATCGAGGAAGCACAGCGTCTCGAAGACACCGCCGTGCGCCTCGGCAAATACATCAATCCCGATTTATATCTGGGTTTTTCATTAGGCCTGTTTTCCAATACCTATGCCGTCATTTTGGAACAAAAATTGACTCAACATTTTAGTCTGCAGACCCGAGCCGGGGAGTCGCAAAGGATCGATTTGAAATACCGGTTGGAAAAAGACTGATTACTACTTGAAGGTACTGTTATGAAAAAGAAGCTACACGCTTTGTTCATCCCGCTATTCGTCCAACTGCCGGTTCACGATACCGACCTGACCAGCAAGCCGGTCAGCGTCTGGGAAGATATTCGCGAAAAAGGCAAGCTTATCGTTTTAACCCGCCACGCGCCGACGACGTATTACCACGACGACGCCACGCAACAAGGTTTCGAATACGAACTGACGCTGCAATTGGCACGGTCGCTGAATATCGACGTCGAATACAAGGTCTACGACAACACTTTCGACATCATGGCAGCGCTGGCGGCCGGCGAAGGCCATATCGCCGCGGCCGGATTGACCCCTAGCGAATACGGCGCGAAACATTTCCAGTACGGGCCGAGTTACAAAACGGTCGAACAACAGGTCGTTTGCAACAAACGCGGCAAACTGCCAAAGACTAATGAAGACCTGTTGAATCATTCACTGCTGGTCATTACGGACAGTCGTAGCGATGAAAAACTGTCCGAAATCAGGCAGCAGTACCCTGAACTATCATGGCAAAGCACAACGGCGTTATCGACCGAGCAAGTTCTCGAACAAGTCGCCAACGGCGCAGTCGATTGCACGGTCGTCGAATCGAATATCGTTACAGTTAACCGCCTGCATTTTCCTAATCTAATCAACGCCTATACCCTATCCGAAGAAAAACTGGCCTGGGCATTGCCGAACAATTCCTCAACTCTCAGGCAATACATCGGAAATTGGCTCGCGCGCATACAAAGCGACTCGACGCTAAAAGCGATCAACGAACGCTATTACGGCTATGCCGAATTGTTCGACTACCATGATGCTGCGGTTTTTTTGCAACGCGTCAAAAAACGCCTACCCAAATACAAATCTTATTTCAAACAAGTTGCGGCCGACTACAACATTCCATGGACACTATTGGCAACCCAGGCTTACGGCGAATCGGAATGGAACCCTGACGCGAAAAGCCCGACCGGCGTACGCGGTTTGATGATGCTAACCAACAATACCGCAAAATCGCTGGGCGTAAATGACCGTCTCAACCCCAGACAAAGCATCCGGGGCGGTGCAAAATACATGCAGCAATTGCTGAAAAGAATTCCTCAAGAAGTTGCCGAAGAAGACCGCATCTGGTTCGCGATGGCCGCCTACAATATCGGCATCGCCCACCTGTACGATGCACGCGAACTGGCCAGAAAAATGGGCAAAAACCCGAATGTCTGGGCCGATATCAAACAAGTATTGCCGCTGCTGTCGGAAAGGCGACATTTCAAAAACCTGAAATACGGCTATGCGGCCGGCAAGGATTCGGTCAAATATATCGACCGTATCCGACTCTATCATGACCTGCTGCGTAAAACGGAAACCTCGACGACGATTTAATTGTTATTACGCATATTTTCCGAACCTTGGCAGGGGCCGGGTTTACAAACCAGACCTAAAGGTTTCGACCTTGGCCAAAGCTAGCCGAATTACTTGGGACAAACTGTGACATTGGGACGGACTAAATTACCCGTCCCGCACAAGTTTCCATTTATCTAGGGAGTCGAATACTCCTTATTTATATTAAGCTTTCACTTTGTTTATCCCCAAAGTGCATTTCGCCTAACCATTCCCAAGCCACCTAGTAGAGCGCTACCGAACAACCACACTGCACCCGGGAGCGGAACAGCAGAAACCGTAATCGTATTCCCGGAGCGGCTAAAAACCATCGTATCGGAACTAAAATCGATTCGATAGTTACCATCGTCTCCGTTGTTTCTTATGGAATCACCTAAATTTATGCCTGCCGCGGCTTCATCGGTTGTCAACCGATAATCCGCCACAAGATACAAGTAACTACCTTCGGCCAATGTAACTTCGAAAGCGGGATCCCTGCGAAAATGAATAGAACCGTTTGCCGCGCCTTCTTCCTCGTTTAGACTATTTAACGTAATAATATCGTTGCTTATGGAATTACAATTATTATTGATATCGTCGCAACGCGCCAAATGATTTGCAGCGTTGAGCAGGGGATTTTCGGAACCATCATCCAAGTAAAAATGAGTATCCGGATCTAAATAAGTAAATCTGCCGTCCCCATTTAAGTCGACTGCATCATCCGGCGAGTTACTCGTACTTTCGTATGCCAACAAATTAACCTTAAATGTTCCTGCCGACTGCATCACGATTTTCCAAGTATCGAAAGTTGTTCCTTCTTCTACTTTATAAATAATTCCTTCAACGGGTAATGTACTAGCGGCCTGAGCCGGCGTCATGAACAAGCCGCTTATCAAGCCGACTACTGCTAAAGATTGTGCCAAATGCTTCATTCTTTCAACCTCATTGTTTTATTTTATTGATTATTAGGATTTCGTGATAAATAACTTCCTGGAACTATGCGCTTTGCTGAGGATTCGGTAACTCGCTTGGCAGGACGCCGTGAATACGACCTTGTAGGCTTGACGGCGGAATCTGATTGCCATGGATGGCATGAATGCAGATTTTGCAGGAGCAAAAATCTGCCCTGCCGCCGACACCTGCCAATCGAGGAACCGAACCCTCCGTAAAATAGGGAAGTTATTTACGACCAAATCCTTATCGTTTTAGGTTTCGTAGCTATTTCCTAAAAGAATGCGTGAGTACTTGACATCGCGTTAATATGTAAACACTTAATCTTTCCATTAAAATATGGAAAAGGAC
Source organism: Methylotuvimicrobium sp. (assembly GCF_050611805.1). Classification (NCBI taxonomy): domain Bacteria; kingdom Pseudomonadati; phylum Pseudomonadota; class Gammaproteobacteria; order Methylococcales; family Methylococcaceae; genus Methylotuvimicrobium; species Methylotuvimicrobium sp. The sequence goes on along the minus strand of NZ_JBNGHF010000015.1, from coordinate 81,342 downwards.
TTCTTTAAATTTATCACTTTCCGCAATCGTTACGACTAATGTCACTTAGATGGAATTTAATTATTCACGCACTGTGACGGCCGGTCTGCTACCAAAATTAATCTAACAAATGGTGTTTGTCGCCTTGCTTCCAACGGACGTCTTCAATTCTTAGTCAATATCTATGCCACTATGCATGTAACCTTTTAACTTAGGGGACTAGAGAGATTACCGGTTTATTTGTATAAAAACATTTTTTTAAAACTGAGTGATATGCCATAACAATAATGTGAAATAACACACATTTTTACCCGCCTTTATCCCTCGGTATTTTTGCGAAAACTCAGTACCTCTTTTGACGCTTTTGTATCGAATAGCGCATTATGTTGGTGCAAAAAAGACAAATCGAATACACAGCATTCCTACTCAGTTTTGCGATTAGGCTGTTTCGATAAGACTTCCAATCCTTATACAATGACGAATATAGCCCATTAGCGACCAGCTCAACGTTTCCTTTATAAAACTGGCAGCAATATTGCTTAATTTAAATTGAATTTGGAATTGTGGGATTACGAGGTAATCTGTTTTAGATTCCTTTTCAAAGGGTCATGTTATTTTCGATTTACTCTTGTTCAAGGGGATTATCATGAAAAAAGTTGCCGTTCGACAAATGACAAAAAGTGAAGACCGAAGCGGTTCGATCAAGATGGTGGTGTTACAGCTTGTTTCCGTCACTGTATTGGTCGCAATTCAATTGATGTAGTTTTTTGTTTGGCCTATGGCGCAACAAGCCGGCCTTTACCGAAAATAACGGTTTTGGGCTAATCAACCGGTTCGAAGCGCTTAACTTTAAACTTTCAAACCCTTCCCACATGCCTCTAAAACAGGCATCCACAGCCATGGACGGCTTGCCAAGGGGCTAAATGCCTTGAGCATCGGCTTCGTTTTTAGCAGATTCTTTTTCGGCAGTTTCTTCGTCATTCTCGGCTGATGCAAGCGTCTCCATTGTGCGCCTTAGCCAACTATATACCCGCTTGACCATCATAGCTTCATCATCGTTAATGCTAGCTTGCCGATAATGCGTATTGTCTTTAGCCGCCAAGCGCCTTTTCGCAGAGCTAAAGACCTCATTCGGTATCTCACGACTAACCAATAGATCAAGCAACGGAAGCTCGGCCCGCCTAATCCATTCCACTGTTCTAGCGGCTGTATTACGCGTTGCCGGAATATCGATTATCGCCAATGCTTTAATATCGTCTTGCAAATCATTGTAAGCCTGCAAAGCCATCAATGCCCCCATACCATGACCGACGATCGCAATAGTTTCGTATTCCTTTTTTTCCAAGAAATTTAACGCCGCTCGTAAACGTGCCGTCGCCTCGACAAACAAGTCAAAATAATCTTCCACCTCGGCCCCAGATTCTCTTAACGGCATCTGTAGGGCTAACGTCGACCAACGATGTTTCGGTAATTCGGTTCTAAGCCCATGAATCAATGGCTTTCTGTCCGGATGCGCACCTTTATCGTGCAATATAATTGCCGCTTCTTTGATGCCCGGATATTCGGTCTCGGTATAGATACTTAAGAATTTGCGATCATTCGCTTGTAGCCAAACCATTTCGCCGACACTCAAGGTTTTGGTAATTCGTTCGGCATAATCGGCTTCGCGGGCGACATCGGTTGCGCCACAAACAAAGCTCCAGAATCCACCGATAAATACCAACCAATATTTCAGCCTATTCACCGTTTAACGACTCATTTGCCAATCATCGGGAAACCATTTGCGTTTTCCGGTAACGCGATTTGATCGCCATCGCCAAATCGTGTACCGCCATCGCATAATAAGAACTTTGGTTATAGCGAGTTATGACATAAAAATTGCGATGACCAATCCAATAGTCATCGCCAATAGATTTTCTCAGCAATACTAAATGCAGCGGCCCATCGCATTGACAATAGCGCGCTGGAATAACGCCTGCTTGCTTGAATTGAGGCAGCGTATATTGATGATTGACACCGGTTTCAAGCGTATGAGCTTGCGCACCGTTCAGTTTAGCGGGCGTCACAATCGGTTGCCCCGATTGCCAACCGTGTTGCGCGAAATAATTAGCCACGCTGCCGATAGCATCTTCAGGGCTCCATAAATCCTTGCGACCATTACCGTTAAAATCGACGGCCCATTTTAGAAAACTGGTCGGCATAAACTGTCCCAAGCCCATCGCGCCGGCAAACGAACCAACCGGCTTAGACGGATCGAAACCTTCCTTGCCGGCCATAATCAGAAAGTTTTCGAGTTCGCCCCGAAAATAGTCACCGCGCCTTTTATAGTCGAATGCTAAAGTCGTCAAAGCATCAATGATACGGTGATTACCGATATAACCGCCATAGGAGGTTTCAACACCGAGAATACCTAAAATATATTCTGCCGGAACGCCGTATTTATCCTCCGCGCGACGCAAAGTCTCGCCATGTTTCATCCAAAACGAAACACCGCTATTGATATGGCGTTCATCCAAAAATTTCGCGCGATAACGCGTCCAACCGCCCGGTGCCGGCTCCGCTCTCGATTTTGAAGCTTGATCCGATTTATGCAAATAATCCAAGGTCCATTGTTTGCGTTTGGCCTGTGAAAATAAGCCGTTTAAATAGTCTCGATTGAAGCCATGTTTTAGAACCATTTCATCGATAAAACGCCGCAACTCGCTATACCCCGCATAATCTCCGGAAACTGACGCGGCGCGATAGGGACCGATTTGTTTAGGCTGTAAGGAGGGTTTAGCAATCGGTTTGGCAACAACCGGATCGGACGCTTTATCGGCAGATTTTTGAAACGGCGAGTGCTGCTGAGCCGTTGAGGAACATCCGGTTAGCATTAAAATGATTACAGCTAGTTTTTTATACATCTTTAGGTTACCTGGCGGAAAAACTCGATTCGGAGATCTATTATAGGGTCCTTAAATTCAAATTAAGAGTTAAAAAATTTATTCCAATCTAGAATAGCGCGCTTAGCTTGCGCTTCATTAAAACAACCGTTGCCTTTCTGCGATTTGCCGAAGAAAAACATAACACCCTAATGCCGCGAGCAAATGCTTAAGAGTATGCCCACTAATACCATATAACCAATAATAGACACTACTATCCGCGACTTCAAAAGCCTTCGCCACACTATATAAACCGAAAAAAATCCAATAGGCCAGCCCATGGGTAAAACGGGGTTTATACATCACTAATATTAACGGCATCAGCAGTAATGGCAAGAATTGAACTAGACCGTATAAACGTAAATCGCCACGGCCTTGCAACTCGCTATAGTGCCAGTAAAAAACGGAAGCCAACCCGGTCAACAGTAGCGGATACAGTAACTTCGACGCGACCTCTTCAGATATATACTCGCCGACAATCACCAAAAAAAATGATATAAATGCCAAGGTCATCGGCAATCTATCCCAAATCAACGTGCGGTTATTCGGGTCCAGATGATAATAAATCGAACCGAATCCCACCAAGGCTACGCTGCAAAAAAAAAGTATGTAAGACGGTAAAATAACATTGACGATTTTAGAACGATCGACGGAAAAAAGAGTCTTGACACCAACCAATCCTACCAAGATAAAAGGCAAGTTGGACGCCACATTCAAAAAATGCTTAATGCCGAGCATTTCTCTTTGGTCGGCAAAATCATGATAAAACCGATCTTGGGGAATTGCCGGAAAAAAAAACATCAAGATCACAGAGAACAAAGCGATGGCTATCAATATCGAAGCCCGGTAGTCGAGATTATTTGTCATCATCAAGCATCATTCGAGATTTGCAAAAAAGAATTATATCCGGCAATTTATTATATATATCATGTAGTTATATATTCTCCTGATAAACAACCACCCGATTTCTTCCACTATGCTTGGCTCGATACATCGCCTTATCGGCCGCCTCGATCATCGCAGGATAACTTTTATACCCCGGAGAATACACAGCCAATCCGACACTAACCGTTAGTTCATGATCATGAAACCGCTCGCTCATGACTTTACCACGCTGCTCTATTTCACCCCGTATTCTTTCTGCGTAACCTGATGCGCCAGCTTGATCGGTATTACGCAACACAAATAAAAATTCTTCGCCACCGTAGCGGCCGATCAAATCGCCAGGGCGCGTCATGCTCCGCAAAATATCCGCAACAATCTTCAATACATCGTCACCTGCCTGGTGGCCGCATACATCATTAAAATGCTTAAATCGGTCGACATCGATAAAACCTACCGCGATTTTTGTTAATACCTGCGGTTCGCTTTCAAAAAGACGCGCCAAAAACTCGTTTATTACACGTTTGTTAAATAATTGCGTCAAAGGATCGATCTGCGACTCCTTTCTAGCTAAGGTATACTGCTTGGCATTCATCAACGCGATACCCAGTTCATTAACGATCGGCAATATTTCACCAAGAACCTTTTCATCCATTCCCCGACCACTCAACGAATTATCGGCATAGAGTACACCGACCAACTTGTTATGCCGTAAGACAGGCATTGCGATAAACTCGTCGACATTGATTCGATGAAGCATCTGTCGATCGAGACTATCGTCCTTTCTTATCAAGACCGGCTTTTTGTTGCGCAGACAATCCAATAATTTACCGGTGACTTCACCGATTGGAATTTCGAACGGTTGCAGTTCGTCTTCAAGAATCGACTCCGGCCACCAATGCGCGGCAATCAAGCCCCGGCGTTTCGGGTCGATATTTAGCATTATGACTCGATCGAAACCGAAATCGCTTTGAATCGCCTCTAACGTCCAAGGTAAAAATTCTTCCGGATCGAGACTCCGGTGAGGGATCGTTAATATTGAACCGTTCGAGACCACCCCTGCATTGCCTCCATTCGATTTTTCATGCCGGGTTTTGTTGCCGATGACGCTGAGTTTAATCGTTGCCTGCACCAATGTCGCTCTCAGTTTATGAATATTGGGAAATGAAATACCGTAAAACTCCCGGGTATTGGCCATTTCGCGATCGACATGTTCAAGTAACTGCTCCAAATTCAACTTATCGATATCGATAATTTTTAAGACTTCCTCTTGTAAATCCGGACTACAAATTTTTTCGCTGGACCCCACTCCTTGAACCCAAGCAATATAATTGGCAAACGAAATAATCGCGGTCTCGGTTTTATATTGAGCATACGGGGAGTCGGCGGACGGCATTTCGTGATGAAAGCCGATCATTGCGGTAATCGCAGGCGGTAAGTTCCAGGTCGCGCAGAAAACTAAACCGATTTCGGTATGCGTTAAACCGAAGAAAGTTTTCTCGCTTTCCATCAGCGATTGGTCGCTTTTATCGTATGCCGTTAAATAATCGCTATAAGACACACGCCCGTAACTTTCCAACACGACTTTGCCGACATCGTGCAACAAACCGCCTGTATAAATCATATCCGGATCGGGATGTTTCAAGGTTACGGCAATCGCCTTACTCATCGATGCGACGAACAAACAATGCTGCCAAAAAAACATCTGATTGAACGATTGCTTCGATTTATGCCGGATTAGCCGATTATAAAATAACTGATCCAAGGCGGCCTGCCTAACGGCTGAAAACCCGAGCATATTGACCGCATGCTTGATCGAAGTGATTTTTTTAGGCAGACAAAATGCCGCCGAATTAACTATCCTTAGCACTTTAGCCGCCAACGCCGGCTCCGTCTCGATCACTTTCGATAGATCTTTTACCCGGGTGTTTTCATCATTGGTAAGTTTAAGTAATTTAATAGCTGCAGCCGGAATCAACTGCAAATGCCTGACTTCCTTTTTTAGAACCGCGCGAGCCGCCTTGGCAATCCCTGCGGGATAGCCAAGCAAATCTTCGTTTGCTGAAGCGGTATTGTTATCCATAATAGTGGCTGCTTATATCGATTATCGTTAAAAATTGCAGAATGCAGGTAGATTATGTGAAAAACTTCAAGCCGGCAATGCGCAATTACCCATAACCTCTACCCTAGAACATAAAATTTCAATAGTTTTAACACCTTCTGTTCGTACTAAGGATTTCGTGACAAATAACTTTCTGAACCTATGTGCTTAGAAACGGATTCGGCAACTCACTTGACAGCCACCGACACCTTTCAATCGAGTTACCGAACCTACCTACTCTATACCTTTCGTACTTCAAATTTCGGCAGTGCCTAAGGAGGCACCCCTGTGTCGAATTTTGACCTGCGATGGGTATACATTGAAAAATAAAGAAGTTATTTATGAGCAAATCCTTAAATCTTGTCGAAATGCGTTTTGATCCGGCATTAACACCTATACATTTCTCAAACTAATTATGCCTTGATTTAAGCACACCACGAACTGCGATCTCTTGAACTACTCGGAAGCGCCTACCCCGGATCCAACCGACAGAATTAGGATAAAGGTTATATGATTTTCAAGCAGATATTTGAGAACTATGAAACGTATCAAGCAATTGTCCAGTGATATTTTGCCCTCCGCTCTGATTTTCCCGATGAACTGAATTACATTCGCTTACCTATTTTGAGTAACTTCTGCTATATTCACTCGCCAACAAGAAATGAAAGCACATTCCGAATCATCATTTTAGACGGAAAATTACAAGAACAATCAATGCTATCAGGACGCAAATATGTCAGAGTTTATTTATGTGTTAACCGTTATTTATTTTATTTTTGTTGTTAAAGAGGCCGAAGGGGAGAACATCGCTGCATTTTGTCTTCGTGTCTTACCAGGCATTTGGTCGCCTATACAAAAATCGTATGCAAATCTACGCGATCGTTTCTTTAGTTTAATCAACTTTAAACCGACTAGCTTCGCATAAAACAGCGCATTGGGTACTTACTGAAAAAAATGGCTGAATCAAAAACTTACCTGAATGTGCCGTATGCTCAAAAAGATGCGGCTAAAGCGCTCGGCGCAAGATGGGATCCTGCCCAAAAGAAATGGTATGTCCCAGGCAATAAAGACATATCACTTTTTGCGCAATGGCAATCACAAGACGCAGCACCCAAGTCGACTGTGGCTTCCGATACTGGATCGGCTTCATCCAAAAGAAGCCACACAACTAATAACGTCGGCTCGGGCGTTATTACCTATGCAACAGATAAAGACTTTGTAGCCTATAGCGGTGATGAGCCGCCATGGGAATAAACTTATCTTGTGAAAATAAACAAAATATACTCATCGAAAAATCAAAATTCGGCACCTGGATGACCCTCAAAAGTCGCCGTGAACCCAGAACCCAGAACCCAGAACCCAGAACCCAGAACCCAAATTATCTAAGACAATTAACCATGGCCAATGGGCTATGGAATTTAGGTGCAGGATGAATACGTCCATATAGACTCTATGCCGGTCCCTCACCTAGCGTTAGGTGAGGGACCGATCACCCCGGCGCCTCCTTAAGCATTGCCGAAATTTGAAGTGCAAAAGGCACAACCTCCCGCAACACTGAGCTTTGTAATTCTTTTCACTTGTCGCCACCGAGCAAAGAAACTCAGAAAACAACAGCAAATAAAGCCACTCGAAGCTCGTAATCAAATTGATCGATTTTGTGCCGCTATCGATTTACTGCTAACCTTCAGGCTTTAAAAAGTAACCATGGATCCATTGTGAATAGCTGTTCCGTTCAAGCCATTGCCAAACAAAGCCGTCTTGCGGCACGTCAATTATCATCGACATCAGAGTCACTGCGTAATCTTGCACTTTCAAAAATGGTCGACTCGCTTCAATCAGCTAAACGCCGAGTTTTAGAAGTCAATGCCGAAGAAGTCGAAAAAGCTCGGCAAGCCGGGCAGTCCAATGCATTGGTCAAACGTTTGACGATCGACGATAAAGTTTTTCAATACATGATATCCAGGCTAAATGAAGTCGCTCGGAGACCGGACCCTTTGAATCGCGTACTCGAAGGCCATACCAATCCCGCCGGGCTTCAGGTGTTTAAAAAATCGGTACCGCTTGGCGTCATCGGTATCATTTACGAATCCAGGCCTAATGTCACCACCGACGCAGCCGGGGTCTGTATCAAAAGCGGTAATGCCGTCATCTTGCGAGGCGGATCGGAAGCACTGCAAACCAACATGCTCCTGGCAGATGCTATGATTGAAGGCGCTGTAGCTGCAGGACTTCCGGAACATGCGATACAGATTATCCGTATGCCAGGCCATGAAGCTGTTGGAGAACTGCTCATGATGGACGACTATGTGGACGTGTTGATTCCGCGCGGCGGCAAGGACTTGATCAAACGTATCGCCGAAGGTACCCGAATTCCTGTCATCAAACATTACGACGGCATCTGTCATCTCTATATCGCGGCAGACGCGGACCCTGCTCAAGCGGTCGATCTAGCGATCAATTCGAAATGCCAAAGCATTCAAGTCTGTAACGCACTTGAAACCTTATTGATCGACCAAAAATGCGCGGAACAAATGCTACCGCTGCTTCAGGCGGCATTTGACGCAAACAATATCGAACTACGCGGCTGCGAAAAGACACAAAAGCTCTTACCAGGCATTGCCCCAGCGACAGAAGAAGATTGGCATAGCGAATATCTGGCGCCGATACTTTCAATAAAAATCGTCAACGGCATCAACGAAGCGATTGATCATATCAATCACTATGGGTCGGGGCATACCGATGTCATTGTTACGCAAAGCCTTAACATGGCTCAACAATTCGAGCATCAGGTTGATTCAGCCTCGGTATTGATCAATGCTTCCACAAGATTATCGGGAGGTGGCGACTACGGCTTGGGATCAGTAGTCGGCATCAGCACCGACAAATTACACGCCCGCGGCCCGGTTGGGCCGGATGAACTGACAACCTATAAATGGGTAGCCTATGGCAATGGCCATTTGAGGAATTAACCTGAAAAGGGCAGTTGGCATGTGTTGTAGACCGTTCGTGCTGAGCCAAGTCGAAGCATGAAGGACCTACAACACTTTCACCGGCCTGGTGAAGCCTCAAACTACCCTTCACCCTTCGACAGGGCTCAGGGCGAACGGTAGCTTGAGGATCTCAACTGCTCTTTTTAAGATTAACCGATACCCAGCGTAGATTAAATTCGGCGCCGGGGCTGTTCATGTAGGCCCTATGCCAGCATGGAGCTGGTATAGGAAATAACTGGAGTCAGAGCAAAATTAAATGCCTAACATTGCGCTCAACCGCAAGCCGGAAATTGTTAAACCGACTGGATCGTGATAATTTTGGACAGCATTTTGGAAAAACAACAAAAAAGGCTTAGTCGAAACCGACTAAGCCTTTGAATTTGTTGGAGCTGGTGATGGGACTCGAACCCGCGACCGGCTGATTACAAATCAGCTGCTCTACCAACTGAGCTACACCAGCGAAGAAGCCGAAATTATACAGAACATTTTTTTTGCTGCAAGTATTTTTTATTTTTCTTTATTATTTATGGATCATTTGAACAGGCACCCGGCACCCAAGCACTTGTTTTACCGGTGATATGATAGGCAGCCAATCCTAGCCATTCTCGGACGCCATAAGTCAATTGTTCTAAATTTTCGCCGAACGCAAAACCGAGACTTGTCGATTCGCCCGGCACTGTCCAGTGATCGACCGGATACGGAATGACCGGCCAATCGACCCGACAAAACACGCCTACCGCTCTAGACATATGTGAAGCGCTGGTGATTAATAACCATTTTTCACCTTTTTTCGGCTTTACCCATTCTTTGCCCAGCAAGGCATTTTCATAGGTGTTTCTCGAGCGCCGTTCGAATTCGATTTTCCCAACATCGAGGCCTTGCTGCTCGAAAAGTTGCGAGGCTATGTCAGCTTCCTGAAAATTCTTATCCTGCTTACTACCCAATCCTCCGGTAAAGACTAATCTTGCATCAGGATATTTTCTAGCCATCTGCATGAAGGTCAACGCGCGTTCCGAATAAGCTTTTAGCTCGACCTGTTGCCAGGCATAGCTGGCGTCGATTTTTTCAGCGCCAGCGAGCATAATGATGCCGTCCAAATGCTCCGGCAACGGCGGGTTCGCCGGAAATTTTGTTTCCAAAGGAAGCAGCAGCCAACTACCGACCGGAAATAAAGTAATCATCCAGCATAAGAAAACCAAGGCACTGAACCCATAAAGCGCTATTTGTTGGTAGCCCGACCAAAACAACCCGCAAACCAGAGTCAGCAAAATCAACAACAAATGATCCGGAGCAAATAAGTCCCAAACCAGTTTCGACACCCAATAAAAGGCCGAATCCATCGTCATGAGCACCGATTAGCCCATTAAATAATCGACAACGATACCTGTAAACACAGCCAAACCGAACCAGTTATTATTGAGAAACGCTTTAAAGCAATCGGCTTTTTCGCGATGAACAATCAGCTTCTGTTGATAAACCGAAAATCCGGCGGCAGCGGTTAGCCCCACATAATAAATCCAGCCCATTTGTTCAAATCGACCGACAATAACCAACAGCATCAAAATAACGATCTGCAAGCCGCCAATAATCTCCCTATCTTTATCGCCGAATAGTATCGCGGTCGATTTCACACCGATTTTTAAATCATCATCTTTGTCGACCATCGCATACATAGTGTCGTAAACCAAGGCCCATAAAATCACGGCTAGATATAATACCCACGACGCTAACGGCAAACTTTGCGTTTCGGCGGCATAAGCCATCGGCACGGCCCAACCGAAAGCCATGCCCAAAAAGGCTTGTGGCAAATGGGTATAGCGCTTCATAAATGGGTAGACGGCAGCTAGAATAGCACCGCCAATAGATAGCAAAATAGTCATCGTATTCAGTAATAAAACCAAACCGAATGCGATAAGGCTCAATACGACGAAGAGCGCCAATGCCTCCTTAGGCCGCACCTCTCCGGTAGCGATCGGGCGCTGTTTGGTGCGCTCGACATGAGGATCGAATTCGCGATCGGCATAGTCATTGATCACGCAACCAGCCGCTCGCATCAAAATGACACCTAACACGAAAACGGTCAAAATTTTCAAATCCGGCGAACCGCTCGAGGCTAACCAAAGCGCCCACAGTGTGGGCCATAAGAGTATCAATATACCGATCGGGCGATCGAATCGGGTCAGGCGCCAATAAAGTTTTGCCCTGTCGACGATAGTTTGAGTATTCAATGACTTACCTTTTTGTCCTAAGTATGTTAAAAAATGCCGGAAAGGCGAATCGATTACAACGAAACCCCAGCCTTGAAGCCGGCGAGCCTTACTCTTTAAAAAAATTAAGCGACCTCTTTAGAAAGACGCTTCGTTTCCCATCTGCCGCCCGCATAAATGATGTTATCATAACGTTTCCTGATTAATTACGAGCTTCAGCTAAAATCGGAATCTTATCCGGCACATGAATTCTGCTCCCTAGATAAACATTACCGGAGACAAGATTGCATGGATGAGACCCTATCCAGTATTGTACTTCCCTGTTCACTAGATACGGGCAATCCATGCCGTTATGACGGGTAACTTGGGTCTTGTCGATTTGGCTGAAAGTTCTACGTAATTAGGTAATGTTTTAAACTTGGAGCATGGCCAATAACGATGACTGTCAAAATTTATCATAATCCCCGTTGCAGCAAATCGCGTCAAACCTTGCAAATTCTGCAGGACAAAGGTCTCGATATTGAAATAATCGAATACTTAAAAACCCCGCCTACCGCAGATGAGTTAAACGAAATCCTCAATCTACTTGGCATCGAGCCGCGCGATTTGATGCGTAAAAACGAAAGCGAGTATAAGGAAACCGGCATGGACGATCCTTCGCTAGACCGACAAGCCTTGATAGCCGGCATGGTCGCAATGCCTAAATTGATCGAGCGACCGATCGTGCTAGCTAACGGCAAAGCGGCTATCGGACGTCCTCCCGAACACGTTCTGGAAATTTTATAACTTGTTCCGGCACGACATGGCTCACACTAATACCTAAGACCGGCCAATGACTGCAAAACATTATCACCGCATCGCCTTAGCCGGTTTTTTCGGGCTGTTTGGTTTGTTGATGGCCTGGCCTACCGTATTGACGCCGCCGGATCAACTGCCTACCGCATTGGTATTGCTGCTGAGCGTTTCGCCGTTATTATTGCCGATGCGAGGTTTACTCGCCGGCAAAACCAGAAGCTGTGCCTGGATGGCCTATATCAGCCTGATGTATTTTATCCACGGGTCGGTTGAAGCTTATGCCAATCCGCTGCAAAGGCCTTATGCATTACTGGAAGTGACCTTTAGCTTAATGCTATTTGTCGGCGCAAGCCTTTATGTCCGTTATCATAAAAAAAAGCCTTGATGCATGGCCGAGCAATTACCGTTACTTTTCGAACACAAGTTTAATCTGACCTTTGCCAATTTCTATCCGGGCAAAAACCGTGAAATTATCGGCCACCTGAAAGATTGTGTTTCCGGTACCGGAGAGCAGCAGATTTATCTTTGGGGCAATCTTGGCCTGGGCAAGAGCCATTTATTGCAAGCCTGCTGTCAATTGGCCCAGGAACTGAAAAAAACCACGTTTTACTATTCTTTCGCAGCGGAGGCTCTGCCCAGCACCGAAATTCTAAGCGGACTCGAAGATTACGAAGTCGTCTGCTTCGACAATATCGATGCGATTGCCGAAACCTCGGACTGGGAGCTCGCATTTTTCAATTTCTATAATCGCCACCGGGATCGTGGCTTTAAGTTAATACTGTCTTCGAATTGTCCGCCCAATTGGCTAACCATCCGACTGCCCGACCTGAAAACTCGGCTGAACTGGGGATTGACACTAAAACTTCAAGAACTGTCGGATCAAGAAAGCATTGAGGCTCTGGCCTTTAAAGCCAAACAAATGGGCTTTGAAATCAATCCCACGGTCGGCCGTTTTTTGCTGAATCATTATGCCCGAGACTTAGCCTCGTTGTGGCGCTTGCTCGATCGACTGGATCATGCAACGCTGGCCGCAAAACGTAAATTGACTCTGCCTTTTTTAAAACAATTTCTCAGTCAAGATGAAACCGATTAAAGTCCTTATCGTCGGCGCCGGCGCGATCGGCGGTTTTTACGGCGCATTACTGGCGAAAGCCGGCGCCGATGTATCGGTCGTATGCCGGTCCGAATTCAACCTGATCGATCAATCCGGCTATTCGATCGAAAGCCACGACCTGGGCGACTGGCACTTCAAGCCGCACCATGTCTTGCAACATTCCGAAGACTATCCGGAACAAGCCGATTTTGTCGTGCTCTGCACCAAGGCGATCGATGTATCGGAAAACCTCGAGCTCATCCGCCCCGCAGTTTCGAATAGCACCACGATCGTCTTTATACAAAACGGCGTTGAAACCGAACAAGCTTTCATCGATGCCTTTCCAGACAACGAAATCATCAGCGGCTTGGCTTTCATCTGTTGCAACAGAACCGGACCCGGACAAATAGCTCATTTGGCTTACGGCCGATTGACCTTGGGCAGCTTAACCAACACTATTAGCCCCAAAGCCGAACAGCTTGGCGACTTTTTCAATGCGGCCGGCATCGAATGCCGAATTACCGACGACATCATCGGCGCGCGCTGGCAAAAATGCGTTTGGAATGCGCCATTCAATCCGCTGTCGGTATTATCCGGAGGCTTGGCGACTCAAGACATTCTCAGCACACAAGAACCCTTGGTGCGAGGCATAATGCGAGAAGTTGTCGCGATAGCCTCGGCCTGCGGACACCCATTGGCCGAAGACATCATCGAACGCAATATCGCCAACACGCACACGATGCCGCCCTACAAAACCAGCATGCTGCTCGATTACGAACAAGGCCGTCCGATGGAAACCGAAGCGATACTCGGCAATGCGGTACATGCCGCGAGGCGAAAAGACGTACCCTGCCCGCACCTGGAAACGCTCTATGCCTTAATGAAATTGCGAGAATTGCAACTCGCTCAGGATCCGAACACCGATTAACACAAACACGGCGCCCAGCCCACTTGGCGGCCAACGAATCACCAAGGCATCGTCAACCCCTCGTATTTGATGAAACTACCGCTTTGCCGAAGCGAAAAGGCATCGATCATCTTACGCATGCCGGTGACGCTCTCGTAGGCATCGATCAATCCGTTCGGTCCGCCCATATCGGTCCTGACCCAACCCGGATGAAAAATCAGCACGCCTACCCCGCGATCCATCAAATCGATCGATACGCTTTTCATCGCGGCATTCAACGCAGCCTTGCTGGAACGATAAAAAATACTGCCGCCGCTGGAATTATCGGCAATGCTCCCCATTTGACTGCTCAATGCCACGATCAATTTTTTGTCGCTACGCTGAAGCTGTGGCAAAAAAGCCTCGCTCATTTTAACCGGCGCCTGCGTGTTGACCAGCAGGGTATGCGACCAAGCCTGATAATCCAAATTACCGAAGCCGCCTCCCGACTTATCGCCGTAAACGCCGGCATTATTGATCAAAACGTCGATGGTTTCATTGACCAGTCGCGCCGATAGATCATCGATTTGCGCAAAATCGGCGACATCCAAGGCTTCGATTCGAATACTCGCATGCCTCGCCGCCAAAGTCTGAAGTTTTTCGGATTTATCGGGATGCCGGCACGCCGCGATAACCTTGTCACCCGCCTCGGCATATTGACGGCAAAATTCCAAACCTAAGCCGCGATTGGCTCCGGTGACTAAAATAGTTTGCATGGTACTAACTCCTTATCGATGACAAATTTTTTATGATTTACAACCCTATGAATAAGCAAGGAATAACTTAGAATTTCGTGATAAATAACGTCCTTGAACTATGAGCTTTGTCGAGGGTACGGTAACTCGCTTGGCAGAACGCCGTAAATACGTCCATGTAAGCTTGACGGCGGCGACTGATTGCCAAGGATGGCATGAATGCAGATTTTGCAGGAGCAAAAATCTGCCCTGCCGCCGACACATAAAACCGTCGACATCCTGTTCGGAATACGCGTCAAACTCGAATTCAACGCGTAACTGCGGCAAGCGAAGCTTGCCCTACACACGATCGGAGGTGCTGTGCATACGGATCTTCAGCAACCTCCCTGATTCTTTTAATAACCATGTTTCGGCATTGACCGAATAGCCGTCGGGCAATAAAACCGGCAAATAATTTAACAGTGATCTTCATGAACGGTAAACTAACACAAATCAAGGTATTTCAGTCATTCACTTAGCAAGATTCGATATGCTCATTCTAACCGCAAGCGACATTCGAGACATGACCCGCCATGTTGGCCTTGAGCATTTTATTAAAAAAGCGACTAAGGCCTTGAAACAGGACTTTTCCCGCTGGGATTCATTCCACTTATCGCCGCGTCATGCTACCTATTATCCGCAAGGCGTCATTGAATTGATGCCCTGTGCCGATAACGAATTTTATACCTTTAAATATGTCAACGGACACCCCGGTAATATTAGAAACGGTAACCTCAGCGTTGCCGCGATCGGCCAAATCAGCGACGCAGGCAACGGCTACCCTTTGATGCTTTGCGACATGACCTTGCTAACCGCGATAAGAACTGCCGCTACCAGCGTACTAGCGGCAAGTTATCTCGCGCGGAGCGATGTCAAATCCTTGGCTATCATCGGTAGCGGCGCACAAGCGGAATTCCAGACGATCGCTTTCGCCGGGCACTATGCGCTTAAAACAGTCCGATATTACGATATCGACAGCCAGGCAATGTTCAAGTTTTCCCGAAACCTGGCCAATCGACCCTTCGAATTGAAGCCATGCGGCAGTATCGCCGAAGCCGCGCATGGCGCCGATATTATAACGACAGCAACAGCCGCCAAACATCGACAAACACTTTTCGCTTTTGAAGATATCGCGCTAGGCACACATATCAACGCAATCGGCGGCGACTGCCCCGGCAAAACCGAATTACCGGCGGAACTGCTAAGACAAGTCAAACTCGTCGTCGAATATACGCAGCAAAGCCTAATCGAAGGCGAAATTCAACAAGGAGATGCCGGATTGATCCATGCCGAATTAGCGGAGTTGGTTTGCGGAACGAAAATCGGGCGTGACAATGATCGAGAAATCACGCTATTCGATTCGGTAGGTTTCGCTCTGGAAGACTTTTCGATGCTTCGTATCGTCTACCAACTTGCTACCGAATTAAAGTTTGGCACCGAAATAGTCATGTTGCCCGAAGTAGACGACCCTAAAGATTTATTCGGTTTTTTGGCCTCCTGACAAGACTTCGCGTACCATTTGCTGTCGCCAGGCTACAGTCTCAATTCAACTCATCCCGGATCATCGGCTATTAGCATGGTTAATTTATTATTTTTCCCACCTAAGACATGAATACAATCAATTCCGAAAAACCCGCTTCTTCCACTAAGGTACCGCCTAAAATGCCCGGCGCGTTGCCACTGATCGGGCACATGCTCGACTTCGGCAAGAATCCCTTCAACTACATGATGAAGCTTAGAAATACGCTCGGCGAAATCGGCGAATTCCGCATGTTTCATCAACGCATGGTGCTGATGACCGGCCCCGAGGCGAACGAGGCGTTTTTTCGCGCGCCCGACACGCAACTCGACCAAAGCCAGGCCTATAAAATCATGACGCCTATTTTCGGCAAGGGCGTGGTTTTCGATGCACCGCCGGATAAAAAGGATCAACAACTGAAAATGCTGATGCCGGTGTTGCGCGATAAACCAATGCGCGGCTATGCGCAAATCATCGTCGCCGAAGTCGAGCAAATGGTTGCCGACTGGGGCGACAGCGGCGAGATCGATTTATTGGAATTCATGAAGGAATTGACGATTTACACGTCCAGCCACTGCCTGCTCGGCAACGAATTCCGCTATGAATTGAATGAAGAATTCGCCCAAATCTATCACGATCTCGAAAAAGGCGTGAATCCCCTCGCCTTCGTGTTTCCCTATTTGCCGCTGCCGGTCTTCCGCCGCCGCGACAAGGCGCGCACCAGGCTTCAGGAGCTGGTCACCGGCATCATTGCCAAGCGCGCGCAAAAAACCGAAAAGAGCGAAGACGCCTTTCAACTCTTGATCGACGCCCGATATGACGACGGCAGCAGCCTGTCGCCCCATGAAATTACCGGCATGCTGATCGGCACGATCTTCGCCGGACACCATACCACAGCAGGCACCGCTGCATGGACCCTGCTTGAGCTAGCACGCAGGCCCGAGCACATGCTAGCCGTATTGAGCGAACTGGATCAATTATTCGGCGCGGATGGTGAAATCACTTTTCAATCCCTGCGCGAAATGCCGCTGCTGGAAAATGTCATCAAAGAAGTCTTGCGTCTGCACCCGCCGCTGATATTCTTGATTCGCAAGGTCATGCAGGATTTTCATTTCAAGGATTACACGGTCAAGGCCGGGAAATATGTCTGCACGTCGCCGCGAGTATCGCATCGCATCGAGGAAATATTTTCCGAACCTGAAAAATTCGATCCCGAGCGCTATACCGAAGCGCGCCAAGAAGACGCCAAGCCGTTCAGCTGGATCGCGTTTGGCGGCGGCAAACATAAATGCACCGGCAATGCGTTCGCGATGCTGCAACTCAAAGCAATCATTGCCGTGCTGCTGCGCCGCTATACCTTCGAGTTGACTGACGCCAAAGACCATTATCAAGATGACTTTACGCAAATGGTGGTACAACCGGTATCGCCGTGCCGGGTTCGTTACCGCAAACGTCAAGCCATTGACGATACCGCGCCCCAAGCATCGGAAGCCGACACGGCCGAAAAAACCCCGACCGGAGAATCCTTTCGGATTATCATCGACCGGGAACTTTGCCAAGGCCACGCCACTTGCATGAGCGAGGCGCCTGAACTGTTCCAGGTCGATAACGACGGCAACTTGACCGTGTTACAAGAAAACCCGGCGCTGGATTTGTTGAACAAAGCCAAGCAAGCCGAAAAATATTGCCCGACCCAAGCCATTAAAATTCAATTAAAATAGAGAGCGACGATGCCTGCATATCCGAGAGAAGAACTGGAAGAAATGGTCGAACGCTGGCTTCAAGCCAACCGGGACGCCGAAAAAGAAGGCAATTGGCCCAAACACCTCGGCCCGATGTATACCGACGACGCCGAGTACCGTTGGAATATCGGCCCGAATGAAGAATTCGTCGCGCGCAGCCGTAAAGAAATCGAAGAATGGGCTTTGGGTGTGCAAATGGAAGGCTTCGAAGAATGGCGTTATCCCTATCACCGCATCCTGATCGACGAAAAAATCGGTGAAGTAATAGGCTTATGGACCCAAGTCTCTCCTGCTTCGCGCGATGACGGCACGCCTTATCAAGTCGAAGGCATCGGCGGCTCGTGGTTTCGTTACGGCGGCAATTATCAATGGGAATGGCAACGCGACTTTTTCGATCTGGGCAATGTGAAAGCCTTATTCTTCGAATTAGCCGCCGACGGCAAGCTCGACCCGGCCGTCAAACAGAAAATCGGCAAGTTGGCCAAAGGCCAGTTGTTGCCGGGTCATGAGCGCCTGCGTAAACCGCCTAGCTTCGGGAAAAAACTGAAAGGTTTCTTTGCTATGGTGCGAATCGCTTTATTCAATCGTTGAAATATAATTACTCACGCAAAGGCACCGTGGCGATTTCCGCCCCTTCCTTTGGCAGGATTTAGTAGGACGGGTTAAAAACCCGTCCTACAGAGTACGATGCAGACCCCCTTCTTTAGCGTGCCGGCTTCCGTATACTATAAACTCAACACTTCAGGTAATATTCACACTTGAAGCCTATAATTGCGCGAGCCAATGAACCAACGATACCGAAAATAGAGCGCTCCACGAAATCAATTAAATAGCTTCGCGATTTTCGTATATTTTTTGGACAAAATGCTTTTTATAGGTTCATTTCCAATTTTGTAATAAAAATAAAAAACCATGTTAACTGTAAAACCCGCTTGGAAAAAATGGCGTCTATTGAATGACCATGGACGACATATCTGGGCATTCAAGCCCGCCTCCGATCAAATCGACCAACACTTGCACAATGCCGAATCTGTTTCGGATGAGGAAATCGCACAATTCGCCGAAGATTTCCGCTTCGATTCGTCGATCAACCCGAATTCCGCCGACCAGGTCTATCGGCATTGCGCAATCAGCAATCAATATCAGCCTTTCGACGGCCTCTTACCGCAAGCAAAATACGCCGATGACCAAGCCGTTATCGATTCGCTCGTCAAAGGCATAAACTATTTTTCATACTTGCAATGCGAAGACGGACATTGGCCCGGCGATTACGGCGGCCCGCTATTTCTGTTGCCGGGCTTATTGATCGCTTCCTATATTAGCGGCACGCCATTCCCTAAGGCGCACCGCGAAATGATGAAGCTTTATATTTTCAACCATCAGAACTCAGACGCCGGCTGGGGCATGCATATCGAAGGTGAATCGACGATGTTCGGTACGGTCATGCAATATGTTTCGCTACGCATTCTCGGCGTAGATAAAGAGCACCCTGCCATCGTTAAGGCCCGGAACTGGATCAAAAACAACGGCGGGGCAGCCGGTGTTCCTTCCTGGGGCAAATTTTACCTGGCCGTGATGAATCTTTACGATTGGCGCGGCTTTAACAGCCTGTTTCCGGAAATGTGGTTACTACCGAAATGGCTGCCGATGCATCCGTCGCGCTACTGGTGTCATTGCCGAATGGTGTACCTGCCGATGGCCTATTGCCAGGCGCACCGGATTCAAGCCCCCGAAGAAGAGCTGATACTAAGCTTGAGAGAAGAGCTTTATGAAAACTTCGACTCAATAGACTGGCCGAAACAACGCGATGCCGTATGCGACAAAGACCGCTACTATAAGCCGTCGGGCGTACTCAAATGGATGAATTTGTTCACTAACACTTACGAAAAATTCGCCAGCTCCCTGCTCAGAAAAAAAACGACGGATTACATTCTGAAATACCTCGACGCCGAAGATCAACAAACTCAATACATCGATATCGGTCCGGTCAGCAAGGCGATCAATTCGATCTGTATTTGGCATGCTTACGGCAAGGATTCCGACCGATTTAAACGCCATGTGGAACGCTGGTACGATTATTTATGGGTTGCCGAGGACGGCATGAAAATGAATGGTTACAACGGCTCGCAGCTTTGGGATACCACGTTGGCGACCCGGGCTATTTTGGAAAGCGACTTGGGCAAACGATTTCCGAAAACCCTCGAAAGAAGCTATCGTTTCATCGAACGCTCGCAAATCAAATCCGAACACCTGACTCATGCCGAGTTCTTCCGCCACCCGATGATCGGCAGTTGGCCGTTTTCGACAGCAGACAACGGCTGGCCGGTGTCGGATTGCACTGCGGAAGGCTTAAGCGCGGCTTTGGCCATACACCATTCCGGTCTGGTTGAAGCGGTTATCGACGAGCAGCGGATGAAACAAGCTATCGACATCATTCTATCTTATCAAAATACAAACGGTGGCTGGTCGACTTATGAATTGACGCGCGCGCCTCGATGGCTGGAAAAACTCAACCCCTCTGAAGTATTTGCCGATATAATGATCGACTATTCCTGGACGGAATGCAGCGCCGCTTGCCTAATTTCGCTGATGGAGAGTCAAGAAGATTATCCGACCTATAAAAACGATGAGATAAGCAAAGCGATAAACGCCGGGATCGGCTTTATAATTAAGCAACAAAAGGCCGATGGTTCTTGGTATGGCGGATGGGCCGTTTGCTTTACCTATGCGACTTGGTTTGCCGTAGAGGCGTTGAGTAAGGCGCACAATAAAGGTTATTTCGATGATAAGGTTTTAGCCGACAGCATCAACAAAGCTTGCGCTTTTTTAGTTAGCAAGCAAAAAGCCGATGGCGGTTGGGGAGAAAGTTTTAAATCGTGTTCCGAATTGGTTTATACCGAAGCCGAGACTTCACAATCGGTCAATACCGCATGGGCACTATTGGCTTTGCTGTCAGGCGATTTTCAAGATAAATCGATTATCGACAAAGGTATCCGCGTTTTATTGAACAAACAAACCGAGCTAGGCGACTGGCCTCAAGAAAATATTTCCGGCGTATTTAACTATAATTGCATGATAACTTATGCAAATTATCGGAATATTTTCCCTATTTGGGCGTTGAATCGATATAGTAGGATTCATAGTTTAAGGATGTTAGAAAAATGATGATGGGTACCAAGTAACTAAAGATGGAATCTAATTTCGACATTTGCATTATCGGCGCAGGCATGGCAGGCGCGACTATCGCTGCTTACCTAGCGCCCAAGGGCATCAACATTGCTTTGATCGATCACTGCTACAAGGAGAAAAAACGGATCGTCGGCGAGCTTTTACAGCCCGGTGCCGTATTATCGCTGGAACAATTAGGTCTCGGGCATTTATTAAACGGCATCGACGCACAACCGGTCGAAGGCTATGCTCTGCTGCAAGGCAATGATCAAACGACCATACCTTATCCGTCGCCCAATCATGGCATGGGCTTACATAACGGCCGCTTTCTGCAACAAATTAGAGCCGCAGCCTTACAAAACTCATCGGTTACACAAATTCGAGGTAAAGCCTTGAGTTTATTGGAGAACGACCAAAACGAAATTATCGGTGTGAATTACCGCGATTCGGTTTCGAACGAGATCAAATCTATTTATGCGCCGTTAACCATTACCAGCGACGGTTTTTTTTCTAATTTTAGAGAGTTTCTCAGCAACAACGAAAAAACCGTTACCTCTTACTTTATCGGTTTGATTTTAAAAGACTGCGAAACCCCTGTGCCCAAGCATGGCCATGTGTTTTTGTCGGGGCCGACACCATTCATTTGTTATCCCATTTCCAGTAATGAAGTCAGACTTTTAATCGACTTTCCAGGCGACCAATTTCCCAGAAAGGCATTCCTGCAGGCGCATTTAGAAACGAATGTAACGCCTTACATTCCGGTAGGCATGCAGACAAGCTACCAATATGCCCTACAAGAAGACCGGCTTAAGGTCATGCCCAATCACTACATGGCGGCGAAACCAAAAATACGTAAAGGCGCGGTCATGCTCGGCGATGCGTTGAACATGCGTCACCCTTTAACCGGCGGCGGCTTGACGGCGGTATTTTCAGACATACAAATATTGAGCGCGCATTTATTGGCTATGCCAGATTTCAATAACACCGATTTGATCTATCAAAAAATCGAAGCATACTACCGCGACCGACAATACGCCAACGCCAACCTTAACATTCTTGCTAACGCGCTTTATGGCGTGATGTCCAACGATTTACTCAAAAATGCGGTATTCAAATATCTGCAACGTGGCGGAGTAAACGCGAAAGAATCGATTGCGATATTGGCCGGCCTGAACAAAAATCATTATTCATTGATGAAGCAATTCTTTTTTGTCGCACTTTTCGGCGCTTATACTTTAGTGCGCGAAAATATTAGCAACCTACCCAAGGCCACTAAAATATTATCGGATGCGTTGACCATTATTAAGCCTCTGGCTAAAAACGAACTATCGCTAGTGGGCATTTTTAACGATTATTTCAAGCGTTATAGATTTTCCGATAAATAACTTCTTGAAGTTTTGAGCTTAGTCGAAAGTTCGGAGCCTACCAATAGAACAACCGAATCCTCAATAAAATTGGAAAGTCATATCGCCCCGCAAGGCGGGGGGCTTGACGGTTATAGCAGCCCCAAGGGCTGCCATTGTTAAGCTTTTCTTTTGCGGTTTCATTAAAAACCACCGTTATCATCAGACCCATTGCCTTCGATATTGCACTTTTCCCTTTGATGTATCCTACCACTTTTCCACTACCAACCTCCGGCTACCCTAAACAGCGCAGCTCGAATGGAGCATAGCGCAATCCGGGAAGTTCGGTGCCACGTAAGTCCCGTATTTCGCTACGCTGTATACGGGCTACATGCTTTATTAGCCACTTGGGAAAAAACGGATGTGGATTTGGCCATTTTTAGCTTGATGCTTATGCCGCCAAGTCCCGACAAGCAATTTACATGTCTTTAATAACTAATTCTAAAGGCAAAGCCTTGATAGTCTCACTGGTCAAACCAGTGGCTTACCTGTAAACGAGTTATTTACGACCAAATACTAAGTTTCGAGAAGCCGGAGCTTCACGCACTGCATTCCCAAGCAAAGCGCTTGGGAGCGAGCAAATATCCCCTTGAAATACTTGAAGAACCTAATGCGCTTAATAGTTAAATTACCGAGTTTAAATTTATTCTATTTAACGTTTACGCCGGCATTGAGACCTATCGCTTGAGTGTTCGCCAGATAGGCTTCCGTAATGCGGGTCGGATCGTCGATTAGACGTTGTTTCCAATCGCCGAGTTTGATTCGGCTTTGAATTAATCCTCTTAAAACGCCGACATGCTGCGTCAAGCCGACTGCGGTGGCGCCAATCAAACAGTCCTCTTGAAATTGCAAATTGAGATAGCGGTATCGATCCGGATTGTAGCGTTCGACCGAACCCCCCTGCTCTACCCCCATCCATAGACCGAATGAACAGGCGATCAAACCCATCGTATCGAGTACGTTCATGTTAATGTTGCCCTGATGCAAAACTTCGCGACCGCCGGCCATGTTTTTTGCAGCCGGTCGACAAGAATGCCGTGTACGGTAGCTATGCCGCTGCCTTGCAAAAAATCGATATTGGCATTAACGCCGGCCGCGAAACGACAAAGTCGGCAATCAGCATTTCACCGGTGTCGAGTTTCACCCGTAAACCGCTTTGGTCCGCTTCGAAAGCGGTGATCGTCGTGCAGCAATGAATCATAACACCTTTTTCGAGACACCATTGTTTGATCAAGACACCTCCTTTTTCGTTCATCATGCCCTCGCCCATTTCGATGATGATTAGTTTCGCTCCGCTTTTAACCAGCATCTCCAAAATAATGCAGCCGATAAACTCGGCCCCCATCAGCACGACTCTGGCTCCCGGTTTCAATTGTTCGGCGATTTTCTTAAGAACGTGCCGTTTTCGCCGACTTACCCGATCAAATAATACGGCAAGGCCATGCGCGAATAGGGCATTTCCGGCTCTATCTGTAGTAACATCATTCGAATACTCCTACCGCCTAAAAAGGTTTAAAGTCGAGCCACAGTGTAAAATAAAAACCGTAAAAAGTACCTTACCGATTCATTTTCGGTTCATCGGTTTACGTTAACTTTAATTACATTCTTCCGTTTCGATGAGTATTTATGAAAAAAATTTATTTGTTGCTGGGATTCTTTTTGTTCGCCTCAGCCCCCGAAGCCTTTGCCTTCCGCTGCGGACAACGGATCGTCCAAACCGGCGACCATATCAGCGATGTTCGAATAAAATGCGGCGAACCCGACTATGCCGATAAGCGTTTGGGCGTTTCGGGCAGTCGTTTTCGTTTTCCGCAAGGTACGCTCGACATATCCGAATACCAGCAAATCACTATCGACGAATGGATCTACAACTTCGGCCCGAGAAGACTCAAGCAACAGCTGATTTTCGAAAACGGTATATTAATGGACATTCGTAGCATCGGTTACGGCAATTGATCGGCAGCCATCTTTTCAATCGGCGAAAACCATGTCAATTCAAGCCTCGGGCGACATTTCAACTCAAACCGACAGATCGACGAAACCATGCAAACCACGTTTCGATTTGACCGCCAACCATTCTTTCAATTCTTTGAGCTCATCGGTTTCTTCCAAATCGTCGAGGCTCTTTTTACTGCGAAGCCGGCGAAACGCCGTTTCGAGCACCTTGTAACGTTCTCCGGTAATCCCGGCGCGCCTGAGACCGATCGTATTCAAACGATAATGTTTGGCCGGACGTCCGCCGATCAACATGAACGGAATCACATCCATGTTGAGCCCGGTCGTACCTTGTACGATGGCGTAAGAACCGACCCGGCAGAACTGATGCACGACCACGCCGCCACCCACGAATACTTTACGACCGATTTCGACATGGCCGCCGATCGCGACATTGTTGGCGAATATCGTGTTGTCGCCGATCGAGCAATCGTGCGCGACATGACTGTTATTCATGAAATAACACCCCGAACCGATGCGCGTCGCGCCCTTTTCCTTGGTCGCCCGATGCGCGGTAAAGCCCTCTCTAAATTGATTGCCATCGCCGATTTCGATCCACGTTACGGTTTCGGGGGTGAACCCTAAGTCTTGCGGCAGGCCGCCGAGCACGGCATGCGGATGCACTATATTGCCTTCGCCCATTTTGACATAACGTTGCACGACTGCATGCGGGCCTATTCGGCAGTGCGCGCCAATTTCGACATCGCTTTCAATGACCGCGAAGGGTCCTATGGTGACGTCTTCGCCTAATTTTACGTTTTCTGCAATGCAGGCTGTCGGATGAATGTTTTGCGCCATCTTGGCTTATCCTCTCGGGTGAAATTTTGCGTGGAGATCTTTCAGTCGTTCGCGCGCGATGTGCGTGTAAATTTGCGTCGTCGATAAATCGGAATGGCCCAACAGCAATTGCACGACGCGTAAATCGGCGCCATGATTGAGCAAATGCGTCGCAAAGGCATGCCGTAGCGTATGGGGCGACAGTTCCTTGACGATGCCGGCTTCTTTCGCGCGGCGTTTGATGATATGCCAAAACGCCTGCCTTGTCATGCCGTCGCCTCGATTCGTCACGAATAAAAAAGCGCTTTGCCGCTCGCCGAGAATCGCCGGTCGTATCGTTTTCAGATAACCTTCAAGCCATTCCATCGCCTCTTCGCCGAACGGCACCAAGCGCTCTTTATTGCCTTTTCCGGTAATCTTGACGACGCCTTGCCGGAGGCTTACCTGCTCCAAACGCAAACAGACCAATTCGGAAACCCTAAGCCCCGTCGCATAAAGCATTTCGAACATCGTTCTGTCGCGGTAACCTAATAGGTTCGAGGTTTCGGGCGCCTTAAGCAAGGCTTCGACATCGTTTTCCGATAATGAAGACGGCAATTTTCTGCCGATATAAGGCATATCGATCAATGCGGTCGGATCGACGCTGATCCGATTCTCCCGAAACTGATAAGCATAAAAACGCCGCAATGTCGACAGTAACCGGGCACTTGAACGGCTACCGATACCTTGATTGTATCTGAATGCCAGAAATCGAGAAATATCGTCTCCCCCCACATCCAACAAAGAGATGCTCTTGAGCCACTGGGCGAAAATAGTTAAATCGCTACCATAGGCGGACAAGGTATTGTTGCTAACGCCTTGCTCGGCCCACAACGCATCAAGGAACTGATCGATCAAATCGCTTGGGTTCATTGATTAAACGAAGCCTCGAAAGCCAATAATTGGAGCTTGATAGCCATCGACTCGCCTTGTGTTTGCCCCGAGTAGCCGCCGGGGCCGGATACCGAAACGACTCGATGGCACGGCACAATCAACGGATAATCGTTTCGCCGACATGCGCCGCCGACCGCTCTCGGCGCGGAATCTAAGATTTTAGCCAAATCCTTATAAGTCAACGTCGTCCCGAACGGAATCCTGAGTAATGCGTCTTGAACGGTTTGCAAGAACGGGCTACCCCGCCGTAACAGCTTGAGTTCCACGATAGCATTCGGTTCACGCCAATAATTTTCAACCGGATCGAAGCTTTGTTTATTGCCGTTATCGAGGCTGGAAACCATGACTGGCCCGCTGGGCAACCAATCCATACTGCAAATCACCTCGCCGCACCTCTGTACCGACAGTTTTCCGGCAGGCGTTTGGAGGATTCGAATATTTTCGACGCCTTGGCATTCGCTGACCCAGTGAACGATGAAAGGCATATCGCGCTCCCATTCTTAAATAGAATTGTCGTATCGATTAACTGTCTGCAAAAAGTGATTAAACCACGAAATACTCGAAAGCCACGAAATTTTTCAACAGCTTATAATTACCATGGTACGCGTAGCATACCCTACTACTTGCTCCTTAACCAATACGACCTCTATACCATTTATTGTCACTTAACACCCTCGGATATCCCACACCTAACGCAAGGTGATCCGCGTAGGGTCCGCTGTGCGTACCATGGTAACCCCGCGATGTTCATGTGCCAACCGAACCGGCAGGGCACGGCTTTGGTACTCGCAGCGTACCCTACAATTTATGAATAACGATGAACGGCCCTCCGTGGGAACCCATACCTTAGCTGCCTAAGCAAGATCGGTATGCTGCAGCGTGGAAACAAGGAAATCCAGGTTTTTCCGGCAATAAAAAAGGCAGCCTTGGCTGCCTTTTTTATTGCCGGAACGAAGCAAAATCTCGACTTAAATTTTTTCTTTAATACGAGCGGCTTTACCGGTCAAGTTCCGTAGATAATACAGCTTGGCGCGACGTACATCACCGCGGCGTTTAACTTTGATATCGCTGATAATAGGGCTGTGCGTCTGAAAAACCCGCTCGACGCCTTCACCGTGAGAAATTTTTCTGACAGTAAACGCAGAGTTCAGTCCACGATTACGTTTTGCAATCACGATGCCCTCAAAAGCCTGAATTCTTTCGCGATCGCCTTCCTTTACCTTAACATTGACGACTACAGTATCGCCCGCGCCAAATTCAGGAATATCATTTCTTAATTGTTCTTTTTCCAATACATCAATAATATTGCTCATCACCACACCTTAATTAAACCAATTCCACAATAAACTCTTGCAGCAGCTCGTATTCCACATCACTCAACTGCTTGTTTTTTAATAATTCAGGACGCCTCTGCCAAGTTCGCCCCAACGCTTGCTTAAGCCGCCAGCGCTCGATATCCGCATGATTACCGCTAAGCAGAACGTCCGGGACGACTCGGCCTTCGATATTTTCCGGCCGTGTAAAATGCGGATAATCCAGTAAGCCATCCATATGCGAATCTTGAAGGGCCGAGCTCTCATCACCGAGCACGCCAGGCAATAAACGCGAGACCCCATCGACAACGATCAATGCAGCTAACTCACCGCCGCTGATAACATAATCGCCCAGGGACCATTCTTCATCGCAAACCGTTTCGACAAAACGCTCGTCGATACCTTCGTAACGCCCGGCAACTAATATTAATTGCTCACAATGGACCGATTCATTCAACAAGCTTTGCGTAATGGGCCTGCCTTGCGGGCTTAAATAAACAACTTTTGCATGATCGCCAAAGCCATTCTCTTTCGCTTCGCTAACCGCATCAAATAGCGGTTGATACTTCATGACCATGCCGGGGCCGCCGCCATAAGGCCGATCATCAACTGTCCGATGCTTGTCGTGAGTATAATCCCGAGGATTCCAAGCCTCCAAACGGACCATACCGTTGTCTATCGCCTTACCGGTAACGCCGTATTTTGACGCTGCCTTGACCATCTCGGGAAACAGCGTAATTACATCGAAACGCATCGACCACCGACTAAAAGTCAGGATCCCAATCGACCGTCAAGCATTTGCCGTTCAAATCGACCTCCAGGACTGTCTGCCCCATTAAAAACGGAATCAAACGTTCTCGATCTCCGCTCACCACCAAAACATCATTGGCGCCGGTTTCGAACAAATGATCGATCATCCCTAATTCTACACCCGATTTCGTGATGACACTGAGACCGACAAGGTCAGCCCAATAGTATTCATCTTTTGCAAGTGAAGGGAACTGATCGCGTTCGATATAAATTTCCCAACCAATCAAACTTTCCGCAACATCACGATCGTCGACAGCTTCAAGATGGGCGACTACATTTTTACCTTGTCGTTGCCCTTCTTTAACTTTAAGCGACTTGATCTCACCGTTTTTTCTTAGCTGCCACGCCGAATAGGACAAAATATTTTCCCGCGGTTCGGTGTAAGAAAAAATTTTGACCCAGCCTTTTAAGCCAAAAACGCCGGAAATTTCCCCGACAAGGATATATACTTCGCGCGGACACATTTGCAGTTTCCTAACGCGCTCTTTTGTCCGATAGCGGCGTTGCGAAAACAGTTACATAGCTTGCTATGCGCCTGTTTTCGCGCCTTGCTCTCGAACAAAATAGCATTGCCATAAAAGCCGCAAACATGACCGCGCGAAGTATACTGTCGATCGGTCAAATTTTAAGCTACGGCTTTCTTAGCGGTTTTAATCAAACTGGCAACACGATCCGATGGCTGAGCACCTTGACCTTGCCAATAAGCAACACGCTCAATATCTAATTGTAGCTTTTGCTCATTACCACGCGCTAATGGGTTAAAAAAACCGACGCGTTCGATATAGCGTCCGTCACGACCACATCTGCTATCAGCGACAACGACTTGATAAAAAGGGCGATTTTTCGCGCCGCCTCTGGAAAGACGAATGGTTACCATCTAAAATCCTCAAAAAACATTAATCAAAAATTTAATCGACCTATTTTACGCATTTTTTTGCATAAGTGAAGGATAATTTACATTCTCATGCCGCGCATGTTGCTTTGCATACCGCGCATCATATTGGCCATGTTGCCTTTTTTAAATCGCTTCATCATTTTTTCCATCACTTTGTGTTGCTTTAAAACACGATTGACGTCTTGTAATTCTTGGCCGCAACCGGCCGCGATACGCTTCTTACGATTACCTTTAATCAAGTCCGGATAACGACGTTCCTGCATCGTCATTGAATTAATGACGGCAATTTGACGCGCCAGCTCTTTATCGTTGACCTTATCCTTCATTCCCTGCGGCACTTGATTCATACCCGGCAGCTTTTCCATCAATGAACCGACACCGCCCATGCTTTGCATTTGCAACAGTTGCTCGCGTAAATCCTCTAGATCGAAGGTCTTGCCTTTCTGAATTTTTTTCGCAAGCTTCTCGGCTTTTTTCTTATCGATCTTTTGTTCGATCTCTTCGATCAAACCGAGCACATCGCCCATACCCAGAATACGTGACGCGACACGATCGGGATAAAACGGCTCCAATGCATCGGTTTTTTCGCCGACACCGATAAATTTAATCGGCTTACCGGTAATATGGCGAATCGACAACGCCGCACCGCCACGCGCATCGCCGTCGGCCTTGGTCAAAATAACGCCGGTCAGCGGCAAGGCATCATGGAACGCTTTTGCCGTATTGGCGGCATCTTGGCCGGTCATGCTATCGACGACAAACAAGGTCTCGACCGGATCAATCGCGGCATGCAACGCTTTGATTTCACCCATCATTTCATCATCGATATGCAGTCGACCCGCGGTATCGACAATCAGCACATCGAGAAATTTCTTTTTTGCCGCATCCAAAGCATTATTGACGATATCGATCGGCTTTTGCGAAGCGTCGCTGGCAAAAAAATCCAACGACAAATCATCCGCCAGCGTTTGCAATTGTTTAATCGCGGCCGGGCGATAAATATCAGCACTGACCACGCCGACTTTTTTCTTATGCTTTTCCTTCAGAAAACGGCCTAATTTTGCCGCCGTGGTCGTCTTACCTGCACCTTGCAGGCCGGCCATTAAAATAACAGCGGGAGGATTGGCTTTTAGATTAAGCCCTTCATTCTCCTCGCCCATAACCTTGATCAGCTCCGACTGAACCAGCTTGATCATCGCTTGTCCCGGCGTCAAACTGGTTTGCACTTGCTGCCCGAGTGCCCCCTCCCTAACGCGTTCGATGAACTCAGTTACCACAGGTAACGCGACATCGGCTTCAAGCAACGCCATGCGGACTTCGCGCAACGTGTCTTTGATATTGGTTTCAGTCAGACGACCCTGACCTTTAATCGTTTTAAGCGTACTGCTTAGGCGGTCGGTTAAATTATCAAACATATCGGCATCTTTTATTTATGATTCAAACGGATGTTCGCTAACGCAAATCGGTTAGAACTATTCAGTCGGATAGTTTAACATAACCCTTTAAGATCGCCTTTCGATTATTCCTTATCTCTCGCCAACGCGACCATGAACATAACAGCCATAGGTATCTTTTCCATTTTGGGTTATTTAGCCGCAACCGGCTTTTTGATTCGAGAAACCGTTACCGAGAATACACAAAAACCTTCGATTTACTTAGGTTGGTTCGGTGCATCCGCCCATGGAGCCTACACCTTAGTCATCATCGAACGACAAAGCGGACTGAACTTTGGTTTTTTTGATACGGCATCGCTAGTATCCATGCTGGTCGCCTTGTTAATTCTTTTTGCCACCTTCGATAAACCGGTGGAAAAACTAGGCATTGCGGTATTTCCGACGGCCGCGATACTGCTCGGCTTGGATATGCTCTTCCCCTTTAAAGCCCAGACAAGCTTGCGCTATGACTGGCCGATGAGCGTACACATATTAACCTCGATTTCGGCCTTTAGCCTATTGAATGTCGCGGCTTTACAAGCCATACTTTTGGCCATTCAAGACCGGCAACTTCGTAGCCACCAGCCTAAACGCGTCATTCGATCCCTGCCGCCTCTACAGGCAATGGAATCGTTATTGTTTCAAATGATCGGAGCAGGCCTTTTTTTCCTAACCATTTCGCTGGTCAGCGGAGCCTTGTTTATCGACGATTTATTTGCTCAACATTTAGTACATAAAACCGTGTTATCGATCATAGCTTGGATCATCTTTTCCGGTTTATTGTTGGGCAGAATCCGATACGGATGGCGCGGCCAGATCGCCATCCGCTGGACACTAGTAGGCTTTGTGCTGCTGCTGCTGGCTTATTTCGGCAGTAAGTTGGTTTTAGAGATTATTCTGCAAAAGCACTAACCTTCAAAACCTGAATACCGAACAATTTATTTGCCATGCGTCAATATTTTGCCACCCACCCGGCAAGCCATCTCCGCTATAAGCATAACTACCTAATAAATATATTATTTATTAACATGGCATAACAATCGCTTATTCCAAAATGACTTCTTAAATTTCGTTTTCATTTTGGAGAATCGCTATGTCAGGCATGGTAATCAATACAAATATCGCTTCGATCAATAGTCAGCGTATGCTGACTCAAACCAATAATAACCTTAAAACTTCAATGGAGCGCCTCTCGTCAGGGCTTCGTGTCAACAGCGCAAAAGACGACGCCGCAGGATTGGCAATCGGCAATAAAATGACTTCGCAAATCCGAGGCATGACAGTGGCGATTAGAAACGCCAACGACGGGATTTCGATGGCGCAAACGGCCGAAGCCGCAATGGGATCGATTACAGAAACCATACAACGCATGCGTGACTTGGCTGTGCAATCTTCTAACACAGGATCGGTTAATGCAGCTGACCAAGCTAAGTTGCAAACAGAATTTGAACAACTACAAAGCGAGATCAGTCGTATCATTACCAATACCGAATTTAACGGTAAGAAAATTTTGAATGGCGGTCTATCGGGAATGGTGTTTCAAGTGGGCGCTAATACGACTTCTGACAATCGGATTTCGATTACCGTCAATAATCTGGCCTCAGCAACCTCAACCGGCTTAGGCTCCATACTAATGAGCTCCGTAGTGATCGGCGGTTCAGCCGGAACGAGCGCTGGCGTCACACCAAAGACCGCAGTTTCTATCGGCCTAGTTATTGACGGCCTGGATAAGGCGTTGACCACGATCGATACTTTTCGCTCAACCCTGGGCGCCATGCAGAACCGCTTTACCACGACGATTAGCAACCTGCAATCTTCGATTGAAAATCAAAGCGCAGCGCGGTCTCGAATCATGGATGCCGATTTCGCGGCTGAAACTGCCGCATTAAGCAGAAACCAAATACTGCAACAAGCGGGAACAGCTATGCTAGCCCAAGCCAACCAATCGAAGCAATCGGTTCTCCAGTTACTACAATAGCCTTATTATCATTGAGTTAATCCCTTTTTATTAAAAAATTAACCAACTTTATGAAGGTATAGAGGATGTTGGCAGCATGGATTCAGCAGCCACCATGGACGGGTTCACCCAGCACCTAAACGCCATAGCCCATTGGCCATGGGAAATTGTCTTAGATAATTTAGGTGCAGGTTCACGGCATCCTTTGACGGCCACCCCGGCGCCGAATTTTGATCTAAGATGATGACATGGGTATAAGTTAGTTTTCCTGGATAATTTAGGTGCCGGGTTCACGGCGACCCTCGACATGATCATATTTCCAACAAAGCCGAACGACTCATCTGTGCGAAGGACGTAATAAAAAACAGGCCTAAAATTGCCGACAAAATCGAAAACAACATGAACAACCCACGATGATATTATCAAACACAGCACATGCCGCACTTGCCATCAATACTTTCGGCGACAAGTATTTCTACTTCATCAATGGCGCAACTTTCAACAAGGTTAGTGCAAAGGTCGTTTTCGAAACATCGTTCAATCCAGCACTGTTTAATGAAGATTCGCTATATATCATTGTCGGGACCGACTCAGGCTTATTACCAAAGTTCATTCAACAACAAGGAATACCCTCTGGAACTCGATATATATTTATTGAACCTGAAGAAATTTTGAACCTGCTTGAACAGCAAGGCTTGCTTGACAATTTGCCCCCCGAAATCGCCTGCACAACCCTCGAAAACTGGCAAAAACTAAGCGATGATTTCAAAATCAACGATTACTTCTACATTAATTCGGTCAAACTGCACAATTCAATTGGCGCACAACAAGCGACACTTCAAGATTATCCCGAGCTAAGTTGGCAATTAAATGAAATACTGCAATCGTTGCACTGGCAATACAATGTCGCCATCGGCTGCGAGGCATTTATGGTCCGCCAATTGGAAAATCTCGCCGACAACATATTGCCCGCAAGCCTCTTACAAGACGCGTATCGCGGCCAAACCGTCATCATATTGGCGGGAGGCCCTTCCTTAACTGATCTATTGCCTTGGATAAAACAACACCGAAACAAATTGACGGTTTTTTCAGTTTCGCGTGTATCCAGACAATTAATCTCGGCAAAGATTGAGCCGGATTTCGTTTTTTCTGTGGACCCCTATGAGATTAGCGCTGAAGTCAGCAAAGAAATGTTTAAGTTTGGAGACAAGACCATTTTTGTCCATTCGCATCACGCCTACCCGACCTTGATCAACCAGTGGCACGGCAAAAGCCTTTACCTAGGTGAACGATTCCCATGGAAGACGAAACTGAACATAGATAATATCAACAGTGTCGGGCCAACCGTTACCAATACAGCGCTTAATACTGCTCACCGCTTTGGCTTTAGCCGAATCTTACTGGCCGGCTTCGATTTATGCTTTACCAAAGAAGGTATCACACATGCTAAAGGCAGTAACGAACAACTAGCAGGCCCCAAGTACGACCTAACGTCACTGCAAGTCGAAACTTATTGCGGAGAAAAAAGACCCACAGGTCAAGATTATTATGCAGCGCTGTCCATTCTTTCTCGACAAGCCCAATCGATAACGACCGATAACCGAAAAATCATTAATCTTGCTAAGACGGCTGCTAAAGTCGCATTCATCGATCATATTCCCCCTGAAAAAATAACACTCGACGAATTAGACACTCCACCGGACGAGTATGCTGCCCAACTGATTCCATGCTTATCGGAGCCGGAACTTAGCGAGCACTATGCCGCCATTTCAATGGAATTGGAAAAAGCATTGCATCATCTTAACGGCATTAAAACACTTGCCAAAAAAGCCATAAAAATCAATGAAGAAATGTATAACCAGGAAGGGCAAATCGCAAATTATCGAGACAAACGCAATCTGGACACGATTGAAAAGAGATTACATCAAAAATATCGAGATTACAGCTCAGTGGTAAAACGATTTGGAATACGAAATTTTCTTAAAATCGCCGCACCGAATAAAGATAACTGGGATGCGGAGTACACCAAAAAAATCGGACGCATCTATTATGAAGCATTCCAAATTGGCTCGACCCGCCTTATCAAACAAGTAGAAGACGCTCTTTCCCGCACACGATCTAGAAAAGAAGAGCTCATAGATAAACCGGATTTTTCACTGCTATTCGATCAATGGAACAAGGACAAAAGTCACAATCGGGCTAGTATATGGCTTAAGCATCATCCGACCGCATATTTATCTCCGGAAACTAAAAATGAAATAGCATCTTTGTCGAAAATGTTCGACACATTTTTAACAAATGGCTTAACAACGCTAAACACTCAAGCGAGAACTTCTTCACGATTACCGGAAGTAAAAACAAGAGCCCTTCTATTATCCAATCATAAGAAAACGGACGAATTAAAAGACCTGCATAATGCTTTGGAACTCGACAGCAAAGAACCCGACAAAGAACCCTATCTATTATTGATTTCAGCGTTTATAGCCGAATTGGAAGGGAACGACAATCAAGCGCTCAATTATTATGACGCCATTTTGAATCTAGACGAGTCTCCGCTAATCGAAGAAGCATTACTGAGAATTACATCAATCAGCATTAAACAGCTTAACGATGAAAATGCATTCATGGCTCTGGAATGCCTTGCTCAAATTAACCCGATCTATCTGCCACTGTACGCTGAGTCCGCCAGGATTTTGGGGCGGCTAATGATTGCAATCGATAGCTATAACACCTATTTATCTCAATTTCCGGAAGACCTTCAGTGTCAATTAAAACTAACCGATCTCTATCTTGAAAATCAAATCCCCGATGCGGCGGAAATGATGCTCAACCATATTCTAGATCGAACCCCGGACTTAGAGGCAGCCATTTTATTGAAAAAGAAAATTGCCGACCTCAAAGACCAGAATCATTAACAACGATCACAATGCGGTTTTCATTCTCCAGGAAAATAAAAACGCTCTGAGGAACGCATTTATAAAAAGCATGATGAACCTAAAAAGAGCAGTTAACTTGTGTTGTAGACCGTTCGTGCTGAGACAAAGTCAAAGCATGAAGGGGGACTACAATACTTTCACCCGCCTGGTGAAGACTCAAATACTAATTTTAGGATGAAAGAAGGAATATACTTAAAATATAAAAGCCGCAGTTAATCCGACTTCGATTCATTTTGTTCACTTTGATAGACTTTGACGCTTTTACGTCCCTGACTTAACAAAGACGCACGCTTTTGCAAGATTTGTTTTCGATCTTGTACGCCCGCTAGATACAAACTGTCTTCCTGCTGAATCTTAAGCAACAAAGCGCTTACGGCAGAGCGCTGTGTTTGCTTAATCGGAGCACTAAATAGCTCTTCGAGACATTTATGACGACGTATTAAAATCTCATTGAGGTTGTCCCAAGCTTCGCAATCAATCGCTTGCGCGATTTTCTCTGAAAAACCGCTCAAAGTATCGAGCAAGACATCCACGGAATCCATTTTTTTATTGCTGATAGGCTTCCGGAATTGCATCCCATGCTTCTTTTAACTCACGCATCAATCCACTCACCTCATCCAGAATTTGAATGTTGTTTTCAGAACTCGCCTGAAAAAGCCGTTTATTCATGTAGTCATATAAACTACTCAAGTTTTCGGCAATCTCCCCACCTCGCTCGGCATCTAGACCATCGATCAATCCGCCGACAATAGCAATAGCTTTAGAAATCTGAATGCTTTTTTCCTCAAAATCGCCGCGATCGATCGCGCCTTTAGCCGCGTTGACACGCATTAAAAAACCGCTCATCAGCATTTGAATTAATTTATGAGGGGACGCATCATCTAAAACCGCCTCGTTCTGTACAGCGGCATATTTATTGGCATTATTCCTGTACATACTCGGTCTCATGTTAGCCTCTTTCATTATCTATAATCCTAATTGATTATTTATTGAGCAGCGCCAATTGCTGAGAAACGAAAGCACCAGTCGACTGAAATTGCCCAACTGCGGTATCCATCGCAATGAATTGCTTCATTAAGGCATTTTCTAAATTATCCAGCCTAATCTGCACATTTTCCCTGCGTGTTTCAAATCCTCTGAGCTGATTATTTAGCGACTTGGTTCTTGAATCCAAGGTGCCGCCAGGCTGCAAATATTGTGTCAAACGTTCGCTTAAGCGATTGGCAATACCGTCGGTCGATGAAAAAATATCACTAATCGACTTTAGATCGCCATTCAATTTCTCACTGAATATTGAATTATTCAACGACATAACACCGTTTCGATCAACGGTTATTCCGATTAATGCCAAAGAGTTCGATTCGTTAGAAGCGGACTCGACAGGCCTCGATACATCAGTGCGTATCTGGCTTTGAATACTTCTCAGAGTCGAGTCGCCGATTAACGCGCCGGCCACGTTCGATCCGGCATCGTATTTTCCCAAATCCTTGACCACAGTCATTAGACCGTTATAAGCCTTGACAAAATCATTCGCCGCATCGGTAATGGCTGTGCTATCAATCGATACATCCAAAGCGAATACGGTATCCGGATCTTCAACCTTTAAATCCAGGGTTACGCCAGATATAACATCGGAAATGGAATTACTACTGCGCGTGGCAATTTGGCCATCCACTTCAATGATTGCATCTTTAGCCGTTCGCTGCTCCTGCATGTTGCCGGCTAGCTCTGTCAATCCCGGAGCCAATGAAGAAATTGCTATCGCATTTTCGCTACCGGTTTCTTTGCCAGTCAGCACTAGTTTAAAGCCGTCGTCGACACTAATAATACTCGCGGTCACTCCGGTATTATCCTGCGCATTATTAATCGCGTCGCGAATACCGCTCAATGTATTATTGGTAGCGCCGATGTTAAGTGAAAATTCGTTACCGCCCACAGACAACGTCAATTCGCCGGTACCCACTTCGGCGTTATACCCCGAATAACCGGCCCCGTCGCCTGTAATTAATTTATGCGAAGTCGCAAGCTGGTTGACTTTCAGACTATAGCTACCGGCAATGGCAAGGGTTCCCGCCGTTGCTGTCGCTATATTTTCATTCGATGAAAATGCTTGATGCTTACTGAACAAGCCATCTGTCTTGAGTTTATTCGCCGCGGTTTGAAAGCTCGACAAAGCACTGTTGAGAGTTCCCAAGGCGCTTAGCCGAGATTTAACAGACGATTCCTGGCGATTAATAGCATTAAAAGCTGGCTGCCCTTCGGCTCTAACCAATTGGCTTACCAAGCCGTTGATATCTATCCCACTACCTACACCTAATGCAGATGTGATTGCCATAACCCACTCCCAATTTAAATAAAAACTACGCCCGCTCCTTCAAAAACACGCCCTGCACTTGCTCGCCATCCAATTCCTTCAATCGCTTCGCTAGCGCCAAAACCTCATCACTAGGTATTTGCCGTAAAACCTCGCCACTTTTTTGATCGACTACACTAACCACCACTTGATTGGTAGTCTCATCCACTTTAAATTGCAGATTACGCTGAGCTTCCGCCAATACTTTATTCCCTTCCTCCGCCAATTGCTTGACATCCTCCATCGAAATCAAATTATCAGTTTGTTTGCCCTCAGTTTCTCGCTCTCGGCCCAATGAATCCTTAGTAACTCGTTGAACATTATCTGGCGAAACTACTTGCTCTGTATGCTTATTTTTAACAGTCTGAAATTTGGTAGCATTACTATCGCCTTGTGGTGAAGATGTAAAACCTAGCCTGGTGACATTTGAAATATCATTATTCATAACCCACCTCTAACTCACCCT
This sequence comes from Methylotuvimicrobium sp., assembly GCF_050611805.1. Lineage (NCBI taxonomy): Bacteria > Pseudomonadati > Pseudomonadota > Gammaproteobacteria > Methylococcales > Methylococcaceae > Methylotuvimicrobium > Methylotuvimicrobium sp. Next base: position 42,994 of record NZ_JBNGHF010000015.1, on the reverse strand, counting down.
TGTTTCGGATGCCCGATAATAAAGGGCATCCGACATCTTACCACTTTATCTCAATAAACTAAGCACTGTTTGCGGGGCTTGGTTTGCTTGCGACAGCATCGCGACTCCGGCTTGCTGCAGAATTTGGTTTCGACTTAGAGCAGCGGTTTCGGCAGCAAAATCGGCATCCATGATCCGCGACCGCGCAGCGCTTTGATTTTCAATCGAAGACTGCAGGTTGCTAATCGTCGTGGTAAAGCGGTTTTGCATCGCACCCAAAGTAGAACGAAACGTATCGATTCTGCTTAACGCTCTATCCAAACCATCAATGACCGCTCCGACAGAACCTGCGGTTACTGCTGTGGCGCCTGCACTCGTCCCGGCCGAGCCGCCAATCACTACAGCCGATAATAGTATGGATCCCAACCCGGTTGAAGCTGCTGCCGATAGATTATTGACGGTTAGCGAAATCCGGTTATCTGAAGTCGTGTTGGCGCCTACTTGAAAGACCTGCCCGGACAATCCGCCATTTAAAATTTTCTTACCGTTAAATTCGGTATTGGTAATGATTCGGCCTATTTCTTTTTGAAGCTGCTCAAATTCTGTTTGTAACTTTGATTGGTCGGCAGCATTCACTGCACCCGTGTTTGACGATTGCACAGCCAAATCTCGCATCCTTTGCAAGGTTTCCGTAATAGAGCCCATTGCGGCTTCAGCCGTCTGCGCCATTGAAATGCCGTCGTTGGCGTTTCTAATAGCCACTGTCATACCTCGGATTTGCGAAGTCATTTTATTACCGATCGCTAATCCGGCCGCATCGTCTTTTGCGGAGTTTACGCGCAAACCGGATGACAAACGCTCCATAGAGGTTTTTAGCGAATTATTGGTACTATTCAGCATCCGTTGACTATTCAGCGAACCGATGTTTGTGTTGATGACCATTGCCATGATGTTATCCTCCACCTCGCTTCAGATGTAATTTCAATCCGAAACAATGCTATTTTGATTGTTGAAAAGAAGTTTCTAAACTCACTAGAGTTATCGTCAATCAACAAAATTACTTTAATCTTTTTTTAATGGTTTTATGTCAAACTCAAAGGGTAATAAACGTCCGCCTCGGCGAGAAGTATCGTCCAGTTCTGACAATGAAAACCATAATCGAGTCAAATGAGCACCATAAGTGTGAACATGCTGCAACATTACGATTGCCGCTGAAACAGCAGGATGCCATTCCAACTCGACCCCATTGCCCATATCGTCATAAATACTGACTCTGCCATCGCTACAAGCTAAGGCCGACGAACTGGACACCAGCACCGATGCCGCCTTACCGTAATCGACATTTTGATTCAAACAAAACAACTCCTTTCCAGCCCCCCCATTAACACTTTCAATCGTCAAATCTCCCGTAAATGCTTCAGGCAACAAAGTCACCTTACCCACACGCACCGATCCCAATGGTCTCTCATAATCGTCGAATTCATAACGTAACCGTACTTTCTCGGTAACGGTATCCACCAAAATAGTTTTTCGCAACTTACCCTGATCAAAAGCGATTACCGCAGAAATAGACAATTCGCTACCAAACTGCTGAACCTGAGGGTTTACCCATTCCAAATCAGTCAGCCGGGCATGCTGACTTGGAATTTCGATCAAAACCCCGCCGGAATAAAAATCCGCACCTAATTCAATAGTCTGAAAATATCCTTGAGATAATGTGCCGATCAGTGCAGCGAAGCCCTGCGATTTGAACGCCAAAGTATGGATTGTCATACCACGCCGCTTATTCAGCACTAATTTCAATGCCGGCGTGTTTATTGTAAGAAAAATCCCTTCCTCATCATTTTCGATAAGCACGGATTCCGATATCTTTTGAGGCTTTCGATGTTCTCGCGGAACAGAATCGGCAAGCGACCATTTCAATTTTAATCGGACAATCCGATCAAGCGTTTCTTGCCACCGCAAGTCGGTGATGTGAGTACGTAGATCGCTAGCCCATAACTCACAAACTTCCCGCCAACATTCGGAAGAATCCTCGCCGCTTTTCTGCATCGCTTGCCATAATTGATGGCAAACTGTATTTAGCCATAAATCATCTCTTCCCGACACCGCCCAACGATTAATATTATATTTGGCCTGCTTCTTAACTGGGACGGGTTGGATTATCGAAGTGAGCCTGGATGTTTTTTTTTCCGCATCACCAATCTGCCTTGACAACGCCTCGCTCGGACTCAACCAGTTAAGTTCGCACTCGCTTTGTAATTGTTTCAAAACTCTTTCGAACCTTAACCACTCCCCTTCCGTGTGCAACCTGGACTCGGCGGCAAAACGGCCGGGACGATAATCAAAAATCTCCGCATCGTTACAATAAATGGGCAACATTCTTTCGCCCTGCTCGATACGATGCTTGATATAAGACGTATACTCCGTAAAAGGAATATCCCCATGCACCACCCGCTGTAAACGCTGAAATAAAATCGAATCGGACCATAAAACAGGCAAAGAAACTTCACCGCACCCTTGCGCATGCGTCGGCATCGTAGATAGCGGGCTGTGTTCCAACCCCAATGCGAGCCTTACATTATCCCTATCCATGATAATGCCTCGATAACCCGCTACGGCATAAACGTCGACCAAGCCAGTCGAATAAGCCATTTCGTTGACTAACGCAATATTCGGTTCGATATCCAATAACTGCCGATATGCATCCAGGCCCAATGCTTGATTTCGGACATTAACCTGGTAGGGTACCAAGGGCCCGATGATTTGCGACCAACCGCTACCGATTAGCTCGCATTGCCCGCTTCGCAACATGCCGCGAAAACAATCAACCCACTCAGGATCGATTTCAACTATCTGATTGAGCGTCCACCCGGTTAACTCAATTCCGACCGGAACCTTCGTTTTACGGATTAATTCCAGTAAAGGCCAATAACACTTGCAAATAACCTCGGGGCGAGCCTCAGTAGGAATCGATGAGAAAGCCAAGTTCAAATGAAAAATAAGATAGGCGTGCGACATTAAACCAATAACTCGTTCAACGCTTGCACAAGCCGCCCGCCATTAGCCGCAGCCATTTTATTTTGAGCAGCAATAGATAACGCGGAGGCCATTTCATCATCCGCCATCAAGTTCCGCAGCTTTTCCAGCGCATCCAATTCATCACGGGCCACCAAAGCAACATTCTCCTTCGCGATCAGACCTAGCTCGTCATCATCCTTATTGCCATAGGGCGAAAACACCACTGTGGGTATACCGTAATAGAGCAGTTCAAAAAAACTGACGCCATACACCGTAACGGCATAGTGCGCATCAAGCATCAGTTCATCAAGACTGGAGGGCGCCTGATGATTGTTGAACATTACCGTTGATGATTCGGGAAAGTCGGGTTGCTTAGCATAGGGACCGGTCACCCAATTGACTTGCGTATTATCCGGCAAAGTATTAAGCAAAAGCCTTGGAAGCCTCTGTCCCAAGCCCGTAACATCCGCACCGCCGCTCAGAACCAACACATGACTGCCACGACACCAAAGCCTAGGATAAGCCTTGGCATTCAGCAAAAAACAATCCCAACCATATATCACTGGAGCCCCTTGACTCTCCACTACCTCTGGCGGGCAACGGAAAGACGGCATGACAATCAGATCCAAATGATCTTGATGACTGAGTAAACCGTCAACGGCAATGATTTTGCAAGCCTTGGCTCGCAAATTTTTCAAGAGTTTCGCTAAATCGATCGGCAACCACTCCGGAAACAGATCGAAAATAATCAATTGAGGAACCGAAGTATCAAGTTGCCTCTCGATCATTTTCGTCAAATCCTCGCCAATCGACAAAAAACTGTGTTCAAATTGCTGCAATTCAGGATGTGCGATCGGATCGCCTTGAATCAGAAAGCGAATGCTGACGTCAAACGCCTGCTGCACGATACGCGCAACGGCTAGAGACCGAGTTAAATGCCCAAGCCCGACCCTACTTCCTGCATGGCATACAATGAGAACATTCATTGGTAGGCTGACGTTATTTCAATCGGTCTCGAGTTTCTTTCAAGGGCCGCAAGCCATCGCTAGGATCTGCCCGCCACATACGATCGGGCAATTCCGACGGAACAGGTTCCTTGACGCCATCACCGTCCGCTTCGATGCCCTTATTCACATCCTTTATTACGGCAGCGATCTGATCGGGTAGCCAGCAATGACCGGCCGCAAATTCCTCACCCTTGCCGTCCAGATCGAGATGAAATTCGACCACCTTAGCCCCCCATTTGTGAATGGCCCTATTGATGACTGCCGGTTCAACGGTATGATCCGACCAACCGACCTCGCAACCCGTCTCTCGTCTTAGAGTTTCGATCGCAGCAAGATTGGCCTCGGCGTAAGGCGTCGGGTAAGAGGAAGTGCAATGTAACAAAACCGGCGCAGCGCATCCGTTATTTTTCAACACATCGACTGCATGTTGAATCTCCTCCACAGTAGCCATGCCTGTTGACAGCACTACCGGTTTGCCGGTAAGAGCGCATGCAATCAATAAATCGTCCCACAGCAATTCATACGATGCGACTTTGTAGAACGCTACATAAGGTTCGAGCTCGGCAACCGCGGCCAGATAAAACGGTGTACAGGAAAACTCGATATTTAGCGCCCGACAACGCTTAGACAGCTCAGGTAAAAAATCTAACGATAGCTCCCAATTCTTACGTTTCGTCACCTCGCTTTCAGGCAAGGCTCCCTCTGCAAACAACCAATCGACACGAAACAACTGGAACTTAATAGCTGAGCAACCCACCGTAGCGGCCGTATCAATAAAATCGAAACAACGCGTCAAGTCTTGAGAATGGTTACTGGAAACCTCCGCGATAAATCGTACCGTCATCACGTCACCTCGAAACGGATAAGACTTTTCGCAGCATTGAAAATATCGAAAGCATGCTGCTTCGAAGATCCGACCACTATAACCCAACAACAGCGCTGAGCGTTATCGACATAATCCTCGATATAATCTCCGGGCGACTTGGTAATAATGATTTCTTCAACCCCTTTTATTTTTCTCGCTTCTTCGATACCCAATATGGCATTAATGCGACCTTTCGGAGGAAAAATTCCGGCACAAATCGATGTCAAGTTGCGAGTACCTCGGATAAACGTCTCATCAAGATCGCGGCCTAAGGCAATTTCCATCACCGCTCGAATAGGGTTTTTTCCGGAACTTAACGGTGTTGTGTACTGCGAATGAAATCCCCCACTGAGCCGCGCGGGCATTTCTAAAATCATCGGCCCCTTTTGGGTCCAAATCATATCGGCTTTGGCCGGCCCGAAATCGATACCCAGCGAATCGGCGGCGGCATCGACCACTTCAAAAATGCGTTGTTGCTGCTCAGATGGCAAAACCGACGGGTCAATATGCGCCATTTCGATATGATAGGGGTGGTATCCGAACATACGATCGGCAATACTGACATGATAATGCCGCCCTTTCCAAACAATGGTTTCGACGCTCTGTTCATCACCGACAACATATTCTTCAATAATTGCGGTGCCGGTAGTGGACGCCTGCTTGGCGTTTTCCAGTGCTTGCGACAACTGCTTTTCGGTATCTATCCGCATAGAGCCGCGCGAAGCTGCATTATCCACCGCCTTAACGATGGCTGGAAACCCAACGCGCTTAAGCACCGCCTTAGCCTCGTCGAGGGTCATGACTTCGGCACCGAATGGGGTTGGAATCTTATCGCGAAGCCAGCGTTCTTTCATCAACACCTTGTTATTCGAACGCTGTGCGACTGCTAAAGGTATTCCCGGCAATCCCAAAGAATTAGTGATTGCGGCAACGGTGACAGCACAATCCGAACCGGCGAATGCCGCCCGGATATTGAATTTTTCCCGATTGTCGAGGGCAAAACGAACATGACCATCCACATCTTTCGAATCGATCACGATGCCATGATCACAGTATTCGAAACCAACGGCATGCGGATTACGGTCGGTGGCAATCACTGTCAACCCCATCTCTTTGGCAATCTTGATAGCCGGAATTTGCATAATCCCGGCACTAACCACAATGATTGAGCTATCTTGAGGTTCTTTAGTCACAATGCGTTCCATACGATTATTTTACGAAGAGCGCTGCTAGGGTGTCGCCAAAGCCATGTTTCTTAGCGATGACATCCATAGCTCGCTTGTTAGGGGCCGGCATGCTACCGGAAGTATTACCGCTACCGAATCTTATCCAAGAGCGTAGATCTAAGCCTACCTTAGCACCCAGACAAAACAAGGCGTCTTGAGAAAATAAATTGATATGCTCGACCGGCATGAAAAACCGCCAATCCGCACCAAAACTTTCAGAGATAACGCCGACCACCGGAGTTTCGATCAACAACCAACCGCCAGGGTTCAGCAAACGGTAAGCATGCGCGATATATTGGCAAGGGTCTCGAAGATGTTCGATCAAATGCCACATGCTAATAACATCGTAGCGTCCGTCGAGGCTAAGAAAATCACCGCACACACAATTCAATTCCCGCGCCCGAGCCTGATCGATACATTCTTGAGAAATGTCCATACCTAGCACCGAAGCAGCACGAAAATCCTCCATCATTTGCAGAAACTGTCCTGTACCGCAACCGACATCCAATACCGTCTTCCCAGCAAAGGCATCATTTCCTAAGCCTAAATCGGCAAAAGTGAATGTCTTGTCACGCTTGAAACAGGCATATCCTGCATCGGTCAGATATACCGACTCGCCAGATTTCTTAGTTTGGTAATCAGCATAGTAGCCGGCAATCTCTTGATCCGAAGGATAAGGATACTGCCTAACCGACCGGCATCGGGCACACCCGACATACCGAAAACCGGACTTTTCGCAAACAGGCCCGAATTCGGCACTGCCACAGATCATGCAATATTCGGAATCAATGTTCATGAGGATAATCTTGATTGAGGTGAGTAAACAGCGTTTGCAAAGCTTCTTCACCACTATACAACGCTGCATTGCCGGCTGGCCAGGAATGGCCTTCGATGTTGTAACCATCGTCACAGAAGATCACGTTTCCGGTCAAATGGCGCTGAGGAATACAAGTAGCGAGTAGCGTTTCCGCAATCCCATCCAAGGTCGCGAACTGCTTGCTTGGAGTATGGGCCAGAATCGCCGACGCCCTAAGGCTGTATCCACCATTCTCTCCCGATCGTAGTAGGCTACGATTCAATGCTGTTTCGACGGTTCCCGGAGCAACGCCATTAACACGAACCCCGAATGGAGCTAACTGAGCAGCAGCCGTTTTTATTAGCCCTTCCAACCCATGTTTGGAAATGTTGTAAGCATAGGAACCGTAAAGCGACAACCGTGAAGCATTTGAACATAGATGCAAAATGTGCCCATGACGGCGACTAACCATATGCTTGCTGAAAATCATAGTCGCCAGAAAGGCCCCGGTCAGATTCACATCCATAACCCGGTGGTATTCACTCAACAGTTTTTGCGGATCGTCCTTGCAAAAATCCATCGGTGCATGATGGGTACCGGCGAAATTAACTAAAGTATCGATGCCGTCGAGCGAGCCAATCGCCTTATCGGCAGCAACGCTCAGCTCATCCAAAGAAGTAATATCGGCGACAAAAAAAGGCAGGTCTTTGCTCGGATCGCTTCGCCCGATTACTGCGCATGCCGCACCTTGAGCCATAGCGGCATCCAAAAAACATTCGCCAATCGCGCTGTTACCGCCAATGATCACCAGCTTATGATCTTTCAACATCTCGCTCACGGCTTAACTCCAAAATATTTGCGGGCATTTTTATAAAAAACGCCCTGCAATAGAGTTTGTAATTGTTCGATATCATCCGGTATCAGGCGGTACCTGACGTCTTCACCCAACATATTACAGACTACTCGGCGAAAATAATCGTGACGGCTAAATGACAAAAAACTGCGGGAATCGGTAACCATACCGATGAATCGAGCAAACAGACCGACTTGCGACAAGGCATTCAATTGATCGCAAATCCCCTGGGCGGTATCCAGAAACCACCACGCCGGGCCGAATTGCACTTTTCCGGCAACGCCGTCTTCGAAAAAATTACCGGTGACGGAAGCAAACAGCATATTATCGCGTGGATTGGAATTGAAGAGCACTGTCTTAGGCAGGCGTTTTTCAGCATCAAGGTCACTCAAAAACTTATTTAAGCGATAGGCTTGGTCGAAATCACCGATCGAGTCGCAACCTGCATCGGGGCCAACACTTTCAAAAACATGCCGATTATTGTTTCTAGTGGCCCCCAAATGTAAAAGCATGGTCCAACCTTTTTCATGATTCCAACGAGCGAACTCCTTCATCAAAAAAGAACGCCAGCGTTCGATATCCAAGTGATCGATAGTGGCATTACACAAGAAGCTGTTGAAGATACGCCGCATATCGGCAACACTGCACAACTCGACATAGCATCGCTCAAGACCATGATCCGACATGCAACAACCGGCATCGGCAAACGCATCATGACGCATACGTAATGCATCGATCAAAGCATCAAAATTACCGATATCGATTCCGGTAATCGAAGATAGCTTATTCAACCAAGCACCAAACTGGGATCGGTCGGCTATCGCCAGCGCCGCATCAGGCCTAAAAGTCGGCAACACCGCTACTTCGAAACCCTCTGCCCGCAAACGAGCATGATGCTCCAGTGTATCGGCCGGATCATCGGTAGTGCATAACACTTCCACATTCATCTTTTGCAACAACGCCCTTGGCCTAAAATCGCTGCCCGCCAATAAAGCGTTGGCATGTTCCCATATCGAAACGGCAGTGTCCTGCATCAATAGCGTTTCGATGCCGAAATATTGCTTAAGCTCTAAGGCCGACCAGTGATAAAGCGGATTACGTAGCGTCAATGGATAAGTTGCGGCCCAAGCCCAAAACTTCTCCCAATCGCTGGCTTGACCACTGCAGTAACGCTCAGGCACACCGTTGAGTCGCATTGCCCGCCATTTGTAATGATCTCCGCGTATCCATATATCACAAAGGTTAGCGAACGGTTGATTGATCGCTATCGTCTCGACGGGCAGATGGCTATGGTAGTCGATGATAGGTAAGGTTCGAGTCGCTGTATATAATGCCTGAGCCGTCTCGCCCTGTAACAAAAAATCGTCGTCAAAAATAGTAGCCATAGATGTTTTGTATGCAATGAATCCGTCATGGGAGTTTTACAATCAAGGCCTGCCCGGTAGGCAGCACCAAAGGAAATTCCGGTTTATCTACGAAAAATTGGTCGACCGCAGAGCGTGCGCCAGGACAACTAGGAAAACCGTAATCATCGAACACCATAAAACCGCCGCTAACCAATCGAGGATAGATAAACTCGCAGCAATCATTCACCGATCGGTAAATATCGACATCGACATGGGCGAAAGCAATTCGCGTCTGCTCCAATCCTTGAAACGACTCAGGGATAAAACCGGCATAATATACGATATTGGGCGCGTCACCCACTCGTGCTTTTACCTCGCTTAGACTGGTATCGGCAAAATCGCCTTTGCGATGATAATCATGCCCTGGATCGGTATTGGGCATACCGGTAAAGGTATCAAACAAGCATAATCGACGATCCCTGAAAGTCGAAAGCACTTGGGCGAACATCATCGCGGTTCCTCCTTTAAATACCCCGCATTCCCAAAAATCGCCCGACAAATTGCAAGCCTGTCGAGCTAAGCTATATAGCACCCAGACCCGGTCAGACGAAACCACGGTATATGGTTTTATATCTGCCATTAAATTAGCGAACTTGCTTGATTGATCGAGCCATGGCGAAAACAATGGTTGGTATAGCTCTTGATCCCGCAACGATTTACGCATCGCACCCTCCGGTATGCCTTATTTTCATCATTCTTCGTACCATGAACTCCAAACCGAATTAAATTTTCTTTGCGTACAGCACTACTTCCCGCCCAATTCCCTGACGAGCGAAATCCGCCTGCAGATATTCCAGTACATCGCTGCGGCCACCACGGGTCAATGCCAACTCGAAGTTCATTCGCTTTTTATGACAGGCCCGTCCAATTTCATCGCTGCCTACATATTGATCTCCCATCAATAAAAACATATCGATAGGAAAGGTTGATTCTTTGTGCAAAACCTGAAAACCGCAACGTTCTACCAAACCAGCAAGAGAAATGAAGTCAAAATAGTTAATATGATGGGGTGGAGCAACCCACCAAGGATCAAACCCTAGATGATCACGCAACACGCACTGAAATGGGTTGAAATCATTCGGCACCACAATGCAGATTAAACCGTTATCGTTCAAACTAGCGTGTATCAATGCCAAAAATGCGGCAGGATCGAGAATATGCTCCAGCACCAGACTCATATTAATAGCATCAAAACATCCTAGTTCGGGCGCCGTTTGCGTGGAAAACAAACCGCACTCGATATCCAGCTGCAAGCCACGACTGAACTCCACGGCTTGTGACGAAGGTTCGATACCTTTAACCTGCCAGCCTCTTTGCTTGCCCTTGAGCAAAAAAAAGCCGGGGCCCGAGCCGATATCAAGCAACCGGCGACGACCTTCCGACAGATAGCGTTCGAGTCTCTCATAACGCTGCACGTAAACGGTATTCCACCAATCGATATCCTCGCGATAGCGTTCAATATACAACGGCTTTTCGCGACTATAGTAATCATGACGGTAAATTTGCTCTAATTCCTCGATACTGGGCAGAGCGACAATGTGTTTAAAACCGCATGAACCACAGTCGATAACATCAAAACCGTTAGCCGAAGCAACAACAACACCTTCATGTTCTTGCCATTTTTTAATTTGTGAGGGTTCTTGCATAACTTAGTCAGTAGTTCTAGGTTCTTGGCACAGTCTTGCTACGAGGCATTATAAGGATTGCCGCCATGCGGAAAACATCAATTCGGCCCGCTCCCAATCTTCGGGAGTGTCGATGTCCTGCACTTGGTATCGAGGTAAAATTAATGCTACAGAAGCATCGGAAAACGCCGGTATTTCATGCAGAGCTGCATCAAAATTGGCCCAATAGAATTGTCCGGCATCATGATACGCCGGCTCTAAATCTTGAGACCTCGTCATCAAATGTTCAGGCTGAAACATTGATACGTTTCCGGACTCGTCAATGCGGATGGCTCGCTGTATCGGAAAAGGAAAACTGGTCACGGCAAACGCGATCGATTTATTGAATTTCACCATCCGCTCAAAGCCGGCAACTAAATCGTTCGGTTTAATAAATGGAGCCGTCGCATAGATGGTACATACATAGTCTATTTCCCCATAGTGTTCGACAACCCATTCAATTGCGTGTTTGGTAACCGCACCGGTACCGACAAAATCGTTGGACAATTCCGCAGGCCGCATGAATGGGACTTCAGCACCCCAGTTCTGCGCTACCTCGGCAATTTCAACATCGTCAGTTGATACAATAATGTGCTCAAACAACTTGGATGTCTTTGCAGCCTCAATCGACCAAGCAATTATCGGCTTGCCACAAAAATCCTTGATGTTTTTACGCGGGATACGTTTACTTCCGCCCCGTGCGGGTATTACAGCTACTTTCACTCGACCTCCATTTAAGCTACTTTCGACCCTGCCGACGACACTTGTCAATCAAGCAACTGTTCACGCACTTTCATAGTAATACATCGATACCTCTACCCTTCTTATCGTCTTCAAGACAATTGCCATATAAATACACAACACCATCCAGATTTTGAATAATCTGTTTGAACGCCTTTATTTCATAAGGATAGAGGCTCGAAATAACTGGCCGCTTAATTTGCTTGCAGTCATTCGTGCAGCCGAACTCAATTTAAACTTGCCCCCAAAACCTTAGCTACCTCGCAAAGTTGCGATTCAGTCAAATCGGGATAAAGAGGTAATGAGATTGCTTCGGAGTAATACTTTTCGGCTTCCGGATAGTCGCCTGGCTTAAAACCTTTGTTTTGATAAAAAGGTTGTAAATGAACAGGTATGTAGTGCAGATTGACGCCTATGTCTGCACTACGCAACAGACGAAATACTTCCAAATGGGGTTTGCCTACTCCCGAATTTTGCAACCTAATAACGAATAAATGCAGAGAAGAACGACAGTCATCCGGTTGCAATTGCCAGTTTACCGGCAAATCTATCAACCTTTGCCGATAAAGGTCGGCTAACCGATGCCGACGCTCGACAAACGCATCCAACCGATTAAGCTGGCTTAACCCCAACGCCGCTTGCAAGTCGGTCATCCGGTAATTGAAACCCAACTCGATTTGCTGATAATACCAGGGACCATCCGGTTCGTGCGTCATTTGATTTGCATCGCGGGTAATACCGTGACTACGCAACAAAGCCATTCTTCGGGCGAGTTCGATATCGTTCGTGACGGCAATGCCGCCTTCACCGGTTGTAATAATTTTCACAGGATGAAAACTGAATACGGTGATTTCGGAATAACGGCAACATCCGATCGGCTCATCACAATATTGTCCACCAATCGCGTGCGAGGCATCTTCGATAATTTTGAAACCGTAGCGCCGACTTAATTCGCGGATCGCTACCATATCGCAAGACAACCCGCCGAAATGCACTGGAATCACAACCTTGGGCAAGCGACCTTGGCACTCGGCCTCGGCTAATTTTTTCGTCAAGCATTCGACGCTTAGATTATAGGTATCGGGGTCGATGTCGACAAAATCGACACTGGCGCCACAATACAGCGCGCAATTGGCACTGGCTACAAAAGTGATCGGGCTCGTCCAAACCATATCGCCCGGCTTGACACCCAGCGCCAGACAGGCGAGGTGCAAGGCTGACGTAGCGCTGTTGACTGCCACGGCATGAATAGCCCGACAATAATCGGCTACGGCTTGCTCAAACCGAGGAACAACAGGTCCTTGCGTCAAAAAATCGGACTTTAGCACCTCGACCACTGCTTGAATGTCGTCCTCTGAGATACTTTGACGGCTATAGGGTATCATTGCAAATAATCTTATTCATGATTCCTATAGCTATCGACCAACAAACGTAATTCATCAATCGATAAAAAACGATCATTGCTACCGCTATCATATCGAAATCCGGGAGGAACTTTTTGCGAGCCGGTGCGGGCGCAATAATTTTTCATGTTGTACGCAGCTCCTGCCGGCAAAATCGCATAATAAGACTCTAAATCCACCGTATTGAAGCTATCGCTGACGGTGATCATTTCCTCATGGATTTTTTCGCCGGCACGAATTCCGACTATCCTGTGCTCGCATTCCGGACCAATAGCCATCGCCAAATCGGTAATACGATAGGAGGGAATCTTCGGCACCAGTACTTCACCGCCCCAGGCGTTCTCAATCGCCCAAAGCACCATATCCACGCCCTCTTGAAGACTGATATTAAAACGCGTCATTTCCGGGTCGGTAATCGGCAAAATACCGGTTTTACGTTGTTGCAAAAAAAACGGGACCACCGAGCCTCGGCTACCCATGACATTACCATAGCGCACAACACTAAAGCGTATATCCCTGGAACCTTTAATATTATTGGCGGCCACAAACAGTTTATCGGAACATAGCTTAGTAGCGCCATAGAGATTAATCGGCGCAGCGGCTTTATCGGTTGAGAGCGCCACCACCCGTTGCACACCGGTATCTAAACAGGCTTCGATCAAGTTTTGCGCGCCCAACACATTGGTCTTGATGCATTCAAAAGGATTATATTCCGCCGCCGGCACCTGCTTGAGCGCTGCGGCATGAATCACAATATCGATATCTTCCAGCGCTCTCTTCAAACGACTTTGATCCCTGATATCGCCAATAAAATACCGCATGCATTTTTGATTAAAAACCTGCCGCATTTCATATTGCTTGAGCTCATCCCTGGAAAAAATAACCAGTTTATTTGGGTCGTAACGCTCCAACAAAACTTTCGCGCATTGCTTTCCAAACGACCCGGTACCACCGGTTATCAATATATTTTTTCCTTGTAGCATGATTCTGTTCTTTATTTTTGCTTTGAAAGCATGCCCTGATTTGTAAGATCGTTCAGCCAATTGCTCGCAAATTGTTGAAACGTTATTACGGCAGGGAATTATAACTAGCGTATCTATCAGGCCCGGCACATTAGGGCTTTAGGTATACAAGTGTTTAATGCCCATCATCAATATATCTTATTGTTTGACTCGCTTAATAACGAATCATAAAATTTAAGTGTAGCCCGATAAATGCGTTATGTCTCTATCGGGATATCGCATTGATGCTTTGATTATTTCCGTTCTTTACGCGTATCGCCAGTCCAACTGTGTCAAATTCCGTTGATTTTGATTAAAAATCATCCCAACCTCATAAATCTGTTTTGCTTTATCTTGATATTTTTGCGCATATTCTTTGTCCCGAATTTGCTGCAACGCAGAATTAGGGTTTTGCGGTTGATAGTCAGTGCTTTTGTCGAGTTTGATTTCCATGACATAAATACAGTCGCCCAACATGACTGTCATATCAACCTGCCCCCGATTCGTGGTATCTTCAGGAATAATCGTGGCGTTGAGGCTAGCGAAGAAGGCGTAGAGGACGCTAGCGTAGTAACCTTCGGAGTTGGGCAGGTCGTTGTGGGTGAAGTTGCGCCAGGGAATGGCGGCAAATAGTCGTTGTAACATAGGCTGTAGTTCAGCTATCGCGCCGTGGCGTAAAAGTTTGTAAAGTTCCGTGCGGTATGCTTTTTTCTCGGTGTCGATTTGGCAGTAGCCTTCAATCAGTTGGTTGTTCAGCGCCATTTTCACTTCATGGTTGGGCACGGCCAGGACAAAGGCCATTTCGCCCATGATGTCGGTATAGGCTTTTTTGATGGTGAGATAACCGGATTGGAATAATAAGGTAACGGGATTAATGCGCTCGACGTCAAAAGAATCCAGGATTTCTTCCGAAACTTCGAGCTGTTCCAAGTCGGGCAGAAAATAGGCTTTTTGTTGGAACAGTTTGATTAAAAAGCTGGGGTTGCCGGTTTCGAACCAGTAGTTGCGGTAGCGTTGGTTGCCGCTGATGAATAATAAAATATCGTAAGGATTGTAAACCGGCTCGCCTAAAAATTGGTAGCCGCTGTACCAGTCTTTTAGTTGCACCCAATCGACATCGGCTAAATGCCCGGCAAATGTGGTATCTAAATCCTGTTGGGTATAGGGTATAACCGCAAATCGTAGCGTAGTTTTCATGAAGGGTAATGTCTTGCAGTTGGTTCAAACCGCTAAATAAGCTGACTTTAGAAAATTTGGTCACGCCGGTCATAAAGACAAATTGGATGTGCGCGTCTTGGCTTTTGAGTACGGAGTAGAGGTTTTTCAAGCCTTCGCGAATTTCAGCGGCGCGTTCGGGGCGACCAATGTTGTCCAAAATCGGCTTGTCGTATTCATCGGCCAGGATAACGGCTTTTTGGCCGGTTGTTTCGTAAGTATAACGAATTAATTCGGCGAACTGCCCGTTAATGCTACGGGCAGTGAGCTTAAGATTTAAACGACGTTGTTGTGTATGTAGCATTTCATAAAGTTGTTCATCTAGCTGCGCACGGCTTTGTAATACGCCCTCAGCAAAATCAAACTTGATGACGGGATAGCTTTGCCCCCAATCCCATTTGTCTTCAATAAACAAGCCTTTAAATAAGGCTTGGTTACCTTCGAACAGTTCTTTTAAGGTATCGACCAACAGGCTTTTGCCAAAGCGCCTTGGGCGCGATAAGAAATAGGCTTTGCCTGCGTCAATCAGTTGCGCTATCAAGGGCGTTTTATCAACATAGCAATACGGATTTTCCCGTATTTCGGCAAAGGTTTGTATGACTAATGGCAGTTTTTTTAATGTATTCATAATTTTCGCCAGTCGAGTTGCGCCAGGTTCCGTTGAACTTGATTACTCTTGGATTTCTGAAATTTGCGATTTGTTGATTTAGGGAATCAGCACGTTCGCATCGGGCACAACTTTCAGCAGCACTTGTCGCAATGCCGACTTGGCCTTTACGTCGCCGTGAATTAACCGAATTTCTGATGGTTTGACTCGCATGCCTTTGACGAAACGAAGCAGCGAATCTCTGTCGGCGTGGGCGGAATAGCCGTTCAATTGATACACGCCGGCATTGATCGTATAGCGCCGCCCGTCCAATTCGACATAACCTTTTTTCGGTCCGTAAGTCTGAATGGCCCGGCCCGGCGTGCCTTCGGCTTGATAGCCGGCCAGCAGAATGTCGGTGCGCTCGTCTTCGATTAGCGTTTTTAAATAATTGACGATGCGACCGCCCGCGCACATGCCGCTCGCGGCTATCACGATGCAAGGCCGCGCGGTTTTCTTTAAATAATCGACCGTGTTCAGATGATCTTGATGCGAGTCTATCGTCGTGATTTGCTCGAACGCCAACGGATGCCGCCCGGCGCCCAGTTTCCGCTTGGCTTCGGCGTCCCAATAGGGTTTTAGTTTGCGGTAAACTTGGGTAAAACGATTCGCGAGCGGCGAGTCGACGATGATTTCGAGATCATCCCATGCCAAGCCTTTCGCAACGGTTTCTTCCCGATAACGATGAATCAGCTCTTCGAGTTCATAAAGCAGCTCTTGCGTCCGTCCAATACTAAATGCAGGAATTAGAATCGCGCCGCGATTTTGCAAGCAATGGCTGATCAATTGCTTCAGCATGTCTTTACGTTGCCGCCGGTTTTCGTGCAAACGGTCGCCGTAGGTGCTTTCGAGCACCAGCACGTCGGCCCGATAAGGCGATTTCGGTGCCGGCAGCAGCGGTGTATAAGGTCCGCCCAAATCGCCGGAAAATACGATGCGTGTATGTTGTAGGCCGTTACCGACATCGCATTCGATATAGGCGGAACCGAGTATGTGGCCGGCCGGTTTGAATTTGATTTTTAATTTGCTGCCGGTTTTCCCGCTCAACGGCACCGATTGCCACTGTCCATAAGGCACGGAGACTATCTTCGACCGGATCAAGCCGATAAAACGCTCGACCAACGCCTTGTCGCGCGTGAATCCGACCTGCACTGCATCTTCGAGCACCAGCGGCAACAATTCTGCCGACGGCTCGGAACAATAAATCGGCCCGTCGAAACCGGCGGCCAACAAATAAGGTATGCGGCCGACATGGTCGATATGACAATGCGTGACGATCAACGCACGAACCGGCTGAACCGGAAATTCGATCTGCAGGTTATCGAAGGCCGCGCCGTCGTTCGAGACTTCCGCGCCTTGAAATAAACCGCAATCGATCAACACCGAATCGTCTGCATCGATTTTCAACTCATGACAGGAGCCGGTGACGCCGTTGACCGCGCCGTGATGTTCGATTGTAGGATACATTAGATATTTTCGAGCCAGTTTTCCAAACGAATTCCGCTCACGCGGCTAAATTCTCTGACATTGTTGGAAACGACAATCAAGCCTAGACTTCTCGCATGCCCCGCAATCATCATGTCGTAAGCGCCAATCGTCATGCCTGCGCGTGACAACTCGGCCCTGATCTGACCGGATTGCCTTGCGGCATGCGCGTCGAAAGGAGGAACTTCAAGACGCGCGGCAAAACCCTCGATGTCCAATAAATTACGCTGAACTTGTTCTGAATTTTCAGCGCCGTAGACAAGTTCACCCCACGTTACCGATGAAATGCAGAGTTGGCCGATGTGCGCATTGAATAAGCGCTTGAGATGAACGGGTCTTCTTTTGATCGTGAAGATGCAGGTATCGGTATCAAGCATGTATTTCAGCAACTCAGAATGCCTCTCTTAGTTGCACTTCGGACTGACCTCTTTCGCCCATGAAATCATCGGAGACGCCCGACCCTTCGAACCAATCGTCCCATGCCGTGCCAGCCGGAGAAATGATGCGTTTATTACCGACCGCAATCACGTCGACCGATTTTATGTCGTCCGGCAATGCGACTTCCTTGGGCAACCGAACCGCTTGGCTTCGGTTATTCTTGAACACCGTCGTTTGAACCATACTAACCTCCCTCTTTACCGAGATATACAAACTGTATATCCATGCTAGCAAAGAATGCCTACCTGTCAATCGATAAGTGCTTTCGGCATTAAAAATAAGCGGCTTAATGGATTCAAGATTGCTGTTTTTGCTGAATGAATGCCAAGACATCCTCGTTATCGACCTGATAATAGATATCCTCGACCGAAATACTCGCATCGATCGATTCGAAATAAATCGTATCGCCGAGATAGTAATAAGCCGCCTGCCAGCCGCTTTGCCGCGTGAACACTTCGATCTCAGCCTTATCTTGCTCGACCAGCGCATATTCCTGAAGCGATTCCAAAGACAAATAAGCTTGGCGCTTCAAGGTTTTATCGATGCGCCGCGTCCCCGGCGAAAGCACTTCAACAATAATAACCGGCTGGGTTTTGTAATAGTCGCTTTCGAGATCCTGCCGGTCGCAGACCACCATCACATCGGGATAATAAAAGTCGTTTTGTACTTTGACTTTCATGTCGTTGATATAGCCTGTGCATGGCGACGTTCTTTGCTTTAACACATTTCTAAGCTCGGCAAAAATATTGCCGCTAATCTTATTGTGCTTGTCGCTCGCGCCGGTCATCGCATAGGCATGCCCATCGATCAATTCATGCCGAATCCGACCGTCTCGTTCGCCTTCCAGATAGTCTGCTTCGCTCAAGCGGTGTTCGGCATAGCTGACGCGCATGATACTCACCCTCCGATGTTCTCTATCAAGCCAACACCGACAACAGCCAGCGTACATCGGTCAGGCATTGTTCGATCAATGCATCCGGAACTGACGGCGCTTGGCTCAACGAAAACACTCGGGCAAATACGGCAGCTTGTTCTTGCGTAACGCGCTGTTGAGGTAATAATTCGCCGTACAACCAAACGGTCGCCTGATCGGCCGGCGGCGTTTGGCTTTTGCCGCCGATTGCCGAAGCCTTGGCCAACAAAGCCGCAGTCAACAAGTCCATCACGCCGGCATTCGCGTGCTGAGCCCAAAGTAATTCAGCCGACTTCAATTTGTCTTCGGCTGTCTGATGCAATGGATTGACCTGTGCGGCTTCGCTCTCGTCCGGCTCGAACAGTACTTCGGTTTGCGCGACCGGCGAAGCGGCTCCAAGACGCTGTAAACCGGCCAAGGTTCGCCGGTCGATCAGCGCCACCGGAACATCGGGCTCGGACAGGTTGCGCGCGTTATCTTCGTCGGCATCGTCGACCGCATTCAAAACGACCAGCAACCCGCCGCCTGCGCCAAGTATGCGTTCGATACGGGTGCCGAAACAGTTCTGTATATTCACGATCAATTGCCGAATCGCGCTATCGGATTCGTCCTCGCTGGCGGCAGGCTCCGTGTGTTTAAGCAGTTTTTCGGGCTGATCGGCGGATTCCGTTTCGAGACTTTCCTCCAGCTCCAGCAACGGCGGCTTATTTTCCGTGTCTGCCGAGGGCTCTGTTGCGGCCAGCTCATCTATCAATGTCTGTAGCATTTTTTTCGACACGCCGACAACATCCTCGGAAGCCTCGGGATCGATGACATTGTCGAACAGGTCGCGTTTGTTTTGCACCAGCTTCGCGACTTGCTGCTCGTAGGAATCCTCAGCCAACAACAGAAAAATCAGCACATTCTGTTTCTGACCTAGACGATGAATCCGCGCGATGCGTTGATCCAGTATGGCCGGGTTCCAAGGCATGTCCAAATTAATCAACACGGTCGCCGATTGCAGATTCAAGCCTGTTCCCCCGGCATCGGTCGAAATGAACACTTGCACCGAATCGTCTTTTTCGAAGCGCTCCATCAATTCGCCGCGCTTTTCGCTCGGTACGCCGCCATGCAATCGCACGCAGCCAAGTCCCATCGCGCGGACCTTGGCTTCGACCATTTCGGTCATGATGGCCCATTGCGAGAAGATAACCGCCTTGCGGCTGCTTTCGAGGCAGATCTCTTCGAGGATGCCCACCATTTCGTCGAGTTTCGGCGAACCTTCTGTTTCCTTATCGACAAGGCCGGCGGCATTGCAGGCCATGCGTGCTTGTTGCAACGCCGCCATGAAGCGGTTTTGTTCGCTCGGCGTCAACGGCCGGCGTTTTGCGATTTGAGCGATATAACCTGCCGCGGACAGCGCCGATCCGTGCAGTTCGACTTGCTGGGGCGTCATCGGGATATCCAGGCGCACTTCGGTCCGATCCGGCAATTGATCGCTGACCAAGCTGCGATTGCGCCGCAACATAATCGGCGCGATACGACGCCGCAATTCGGACAAATTGCGATAACCGATCACCTTGCCGCGCTCGTCGGTGACATGGAAATCGAGCAAACAGCGCCACAGCGGACCGAGCACGCGCGCGTCGATCACTTGCAACAGGCTGTAAAGGTCTTCCAGGCGGTTTTCCAGCGGCGTGCCGCTTAGCACGAACACATAACGCGACGGAATCAATTTCACCGAAGAAGCGATTTTAGTGCGCCAGTTTTTGATGCGTTGCGCTTCGTCGAGAATCACCAGATCAGGCTTCAGCGTTTCGGTGATGACGCTAAGATCGCGCAAGATCAATTCGTAATTGACAATGAAAAACAAGGCATCGGCGCGGTAATGCACCGAACGGTTTTCGGCGGGACCTTGCACGATGCGCGCGCCATGCGACGTGAATTTTTCGATTTCGCGTGCCCATTGCGATTTCAACGACGCCGGGCATACGATCAGGACGCGCCGAATGCCGAGATTATCGGCCATCCAGGATGCTGCAGTTATAGCCTGTAAGGTCTTGCCCAGCCCCATGTCGTCGGCAAGCAGCGCCCGGCCGCGCGAGGCTAAAAATGCCACGCCTTCGCTTTGATACGGAAACAAGCGCGCCTTGATGCCGGGAAGTACGCCGTTCGCGCGCAAAATTTCCTGAGCAATCTGTCGCTCCCGTTCGGCTTGCACGGCATCCTCGGCACATTGCCGGGCATAGCGCACAGCATCGTCGCCCAATTGCAAATCCTCGCGCCCGAAGACTTGTTCCGACAATCTGAAAAAATCCTCCGGCACTCGCCCGTTGAAACTTCCGTCGGCATTGAAATAATTAGCGAGTAATTCGGCGAGATCCGTTTCGATATGCGGGCTGCGATGTAAGCGCAGCACCGGATGCGTGGCCGACTCCCAAGATAGGTAGACGAAAGACACTGGGCAACCGGCCTGTTTCAGTTTCTTATAGTCGGGCTGTTTGCTCGCATAATGCAAGACCGCTTCGATATGTTTACAAGTGCCGAGGCGGTTACTTGCCAAATCGGGACAGGTGCAATAATTCATACGCTGATCGAGCGAGCGAATCTGCACCTGATAGGTTTGTTGCCAATGCGTTGCCGATTGGATCGACGACGCCTGCCAAATGCCGAAACCGAGATTGCCGCTGATCAATTTAACACGGACTTCGTTGCGGCCTTTTTTGACGCGTTCGGCGATCGCTTCCTCGACCGCGCTACAGAGCAGAATCTCTTCATCGCCTCCGAACTGATCGGCGTAAGCGTACAAGACCGCGACAGCATGCTTGCAAACCAGCTGATGATCGCCGCAGCGGCAATCGACATGAAGTTGCATATCCCCGCCTTCGGACAATTCCAAATAATACGGCAAATCGGCATCCTCATCTTCGACCTGTGCCGACAAGATGCCGTCATGAAGATCGAGATCGAACACACGGTTCTCGGAAAAATAAGCCAAGCCTTGCTTTACACGGTCATCGGCCGCGACGGCATGCAGTCGTTCGGTATCGAAAAGAAAAAAATCGTTGTCCATAGCGTTTGCCGTTAAGAAATCGGAAGTTAGGTTATTCGTAACTATTCAGCGCATGCGGTAGGTTGGTGTCAGGCATTGATTTCTAAGGACGCGTGAACCCAGCACCTAAATAATCCAAAATTGTTTATCATAGCAAATGGATTATGGTATTTAGGTGCTGGGTGAATACATCCCTGTAAGCTCTGACTACAACGTCCTGTTGCAGTCAGCCTTATAAATCAATGCCTGACGCCTTCTCATACATGACTTATACTGAATAATTACGGTTATTCTAACGTAA
Organism: Methylotuvimicrobium sp.; assembly: GCF_050611805.1. Lineage (NCBI taxonomy): Bacteria > Pseudomonadati > Pseudomonadota > Gammaproteobacteria > Methylococcales > Methylococcaceae > Methylotuvimicrobium > Methylotuvimicrobium sp. Next base: position 21,003 of record NZ_JBNGHF010000015.1, on the reverse strand, counting down.
TTTAACGCCCTGTCGCTTCGGGTATTTTCGGCATAACTAAATTTAATGAATGCACCAGGGAATGAACGCGTTGAAAGATATAATGGAGAATAGAGCCGAACCCATCCTACGCATTATTTTCGGCTTACAGTTCAAATATTTCATTCACATCAAGTTGTAGATCAGGGAACAGATGCGGGACGGCAATATCGTCATTGGCATACATGTGCTTAAGGCGGTATTGTCTTTCATCGTTTAGGACAAATTGATAAATAGCTTGCTCTTCCGGATAAACAAGCCAATATTCTGTTACGCCGCTTTCTTGATAGATTTCGTATTTTAATTTCATTTCTCGTTTGGCATTACCTTTCGATAATATCTCGATAATCCAGTCAGGCGCGCCGTTACAGCCCTGCGAATCTAATAGCTCGGGATTGCAAATCACACATAAATCAGGTTGCACTACCGTGTGAATGTCTTGGCTAGTTAATACCGATTTTTTTCTGTCATACAGCCGGACATCGAAAGGCGCGGCAAACACCTTGCAAGGTTTATGACGAAAATGATTAGCCAATAACCGCGTAAAATTAACCGAGATGCTTTGGTGTATAACATTCGGCGCGGGCGACATCAGCATGATTTTGCCTTTGATTAGCTCGATCATGTCGTCAAGCTGCCAAGTCATATAATCGGCATAACTGTAGTGTTGATTAAGATCTAACTGTGATAATCGGTTGATTTTAGCCATTAGGCGCTCCTAATTTTTATACAGTCCTATCAATCACTGCCATTATACCCATCGTAGATCAAAATTCGGCATCGGGGGGTGTTCGGTCCCTCACCTAGCGTTAGGCGCGGGACCGAACACCCGGCGCCTCCTTAGATACTGCCGAAATTTGAAGTGCGAAAGATATAATAGCCGGATCAATAATCGTCCATGCTGCCGGCCGGCATTATCGTTTTGTCTTCTTTCGGTAATTCGGCGACCATCGCTTCGGTCGTCAGCATGAGCCCTGCAATCGAGGCAGCGTTTTACAAGGCCGACCGTGTCACCTTGGTCGGATCGAGAATCCCCATTTCGAGCATGTCACCGTATTCGCCGGTAGCCGCGTTGAAACCATAAACTGCCGCTGCCTTCTTGAACCTTAGCCAGGATTACCGAAGCCTCGACGCCGGCATTGGTTGCGATTTGACCCAACGGCTCTTCGATTGCGCGGCGCAGTATTTTTATACCGACGTTACGGTCGGCATTGTCGGTTTTCAGATCTTGCAAGGCTGCTTGCGCACGAACCAATGCGACGCCGCCGCCCGGCACGATACTTTCTTCGACACGCGCTTTCTTCTCCTTCATTTCGATCTCGGTCACCGCGCCCACTTTGATCACCGCAACACCACCGGACAATTTAGCGATACGCTCTTGTAGTTTTTCCTTCGCTGAAAATCTTGGAAACGGAGCGCCAGCGAAGTGAAGATTTTTAGTCCCCGATAGCCGTAGCGCCGGGTGTTTTGCCGGAGTCTGCGCGACTAGCGCAGGCGGAGGCAAAATACAAGGCATCGCGACACGGCGTCAAGCCATTTGTGGGAGTGCTACGGAGCCGCATCGAGTTGACGATGATGTGGCGTAGTGGCACGGACGCAGGGCGAATCGGGGCCGCCGAAGGCAATAATCGCCAAGTCATTTTTCGCTGCTGAAATCGGACGGACCCCATTTCAGCTTTCGCGAAAAATCTTGGCGCGCTTGAGACTTACTGTCCGCGCAAGGTTTGGAGATTTTTTTTAATTCTTCGACCGCGGCGCTAACCGCATTATCGATGCCGCGTTTGATATCCATTGGATTGGCGCCGGCCGCGACCGATTTCAAGCCCTAGCGCAAGATCGCTTGAGCCAAAACGGTTGCGGTCGTTGTACCGTCGCCGGCGATGTCAGAAGTCTTCGAGGCGACCTCCTGACCATTTGCGCGCCCATGTTTTCAAATTTGCCTTGCAATTCGATTTCTTTCGCGACCGATACGCCGTCTTTGGTCACGGTCGGCGCGCCGAAACTCTTTGCAAGCACGACGTTGCGGCCTTTCGGCCCGAGCGTTTGCTTGACCGCATCGGCCAAAATATTGACGCCGGTTAACATAAAATGGCGCGCATCATCTGAAAAAAGAACTTCTTTAGCTGCCATCTTCGGTTTTCCTCAAACTATTCTTCAAATCAGTTAAATCAAGATTCTAAAACACCCAAAATATCGTCTTCGCGCAGCACGACGAGCTCGGCGCCGTCGATTTTGACATCGGTGCCGGAATATTTGCCGACCAAAACCTTGTCACCGACCTTGACCATCAATGCGTGTTTATCGCCATTAGCAAGCAACTTACCGCCGCCGACGGCAATGACTTCGGCAGTGATCGGTTTTTCCTTCGCATTATCGGGAATGACAATGCCTCCCGGAGTAGTTTTCTCGCTTTCTAAACGCTTAACGACGACACGGTCATGTAAAGGACGAATACTCATAAGAATGTGTACCTCATGAATAAATAAATGAAATGAATGTTGAATAAAGTTTCATATCGCTATTGACTTGTGCAGCGACCATTTTGTTATGTCGAACTAAAGGACAGAAAAGCTTCTGACTCATCAGATAAATTTCCTGTTCTAAAGTTGTCATGATAAAAATGGTGCTGTACTAGCTTCGACGCAAATTTAAGGGTAGTTTTTTGAATTTCAAGGCCGCTTTTTAAAATTTTTAAGCTCTATTTCTTGAAAATTTATAGAAGGCGACCTTTAATCACAAAACCTGTGGATAACTTTGTGCATATCTTGAAGACTGACGCGATAAAACCGCATGTTTATTACAACTTTGTTAAATCGGCTAATTTTTATACAAAATGCGGTCAAATTATGATATCAATGACTTACATGCGTAATTGAAGACGTATTAGTATTTAAAATCCGCCTTACCAGCCAAATTAAAGCCAAGATAGAGCAATGTGCATAAAAGCCCATGCCTAAGCCTTCCGCCTAGGCCCATTGAAGACTAGAACACCTCAAAGAATAACGAATGCCACGGCTAGCTCGAGGTACTAAGCAAAAGCGAAGCAGAGGCACTATACGGCTTTCCAGGCTCGCATCGATTGCAATCGCCCCGTAACTCAAATCCCTTAGCGGGTATCGGGAAGCTAGAAAATCCTCCCCTTTTACCTTTCACCTTTCACCTTATCCTCCAAATACTCGACAACAACCTCCCAAACCGGTTTTCCCGAAGACGGTTCGCCGACACCAGCCCAACCGGCGACTTTATAAGTTTTATCAGAATCAAGCGGCTTTCCGTTCGGCATTCTAAGGCCGGAAATACGACGGCCGATTTCCTCGTTCGGATCGCAATTAAAACGGAGGCCGCCGACGCGAACCATGTCGCCGCCTTGACGATAATACGGGTCGCGGTTGAATAAATTGTCCGCAACATCTTCGAGAATCGCTTTGATTTCTCGTCCTAATAGGAAGCGCATGTAAGTTTCTGGATAAGTGATCGCCGTATGATTCATCACGTCTTCCAGCGTAATTGTTTGCCCCGGCAGTAGCGTATTACCCCAACGGAATCCCGGCGACATGGCGATATCGGCACCACTAACTTCCAGCAAGGCGTCGAGAATCAATTGATCGAAGGTACCGTGAAAACGGTCGCGCCGATATAATAGCCGGTCAGCCGTCGCCAACGGACGAGTCAATTGATCGATATAAGGATTTCTAACGATTTCAATCAATTGTTGCATCTTAGGATCGGGCGGCAGCAGATTCGAGAATACCGGCAATAAACGATAATTCAAGCCTTTCAGTCGTCCTTTGCCAACATCCAAATCCAACACCGCCAAAAACTTGCCATGGCTGCCTGCATTGCTCACCCAAGTCTTGCCGCCTGAATTGTCGATTAACACCGGTTGCGGCAAGGCATCGTGCGTATGACCGCCTAAAATAATATCCAGCCCACTGACTCTCGACGCCAATTTCAAATCGACATCGAGGCCGTTATGAGACAGCAGTACGATGACATCGGCGGTTTTATCGGTTTTGATCCGGTCGATAACACCTTGCAAATTGTATTCTTGAATGCCGAATTGCCAATCCGGAATGAAGCGTCTGGGATTGGCTATCGGCGTGTATGGAAACGCCTGTCCGATGACGGCAACTCGAGCGTGTTGCAAGGTTTTAATGACATAGGGTTCGAACACACACGAATTATCATCATCGCTGTCGAATTGGGCCGCATCGGTCAACTTGATATTTTGCGCGGCAAACTCCCCGTTAAACTGTTTGAGATTATCCAATACGCGCTTACTGCCGTAAGTAAATTCCCAGTGTCCGGTCATCACGTCGACGCCTAAGAAATTGCAGGCCGCAACCATATCCCGCCCTTGTGTCCACAATGCCGTCGCCGAACCTTGCCAACTGTCGCCGCCATCGAGCAATAAGGTGTTGCCCGGACCGCATTCTCCCCGAAGCCGCTCGATCAATGTCGCCAAGTGCGCGAAACCGCCCATTTTTCCGTAAATTTCGGCCCATTCGGTAAAGCGTAAATGCGTGAAGGCATGGGCTTCAGGGCTACCGAATTTTAACCGGTAATAATCGAGTAATGCCTGCCCGCTTAAAGGAACCGCGCGCCCATGCATTTCGCCGGCGGCAAAATCATTCGAAGGCTCCCGATAATAAACAGGAAGCAATTGCGCGTGGCAATCGGTAAAATGCAGCAATCTGACATTGCCGTAAGGCTGAGCCGAATATAGGTCTTCGATGTCGAAATCGCCGAAACGCCTTTGTGTCGAACAATTCGAGGATAACAGCGCTATCGATAGCGCTTGTAAAAATTCACGACGACTTAAATTCATCGTTTGGATTTTCTCCGATGGATAGAAATACGACAAATGCGATTTATATTCAATAGTTACTGTGAAAGTTCGTGTATTTGGACTCTTTATCTAATTTTTCGATATGCAACACAATGCCGGTTTCGAAGAGGGCGCGGTTGCTCGATCGGCAGGCGTCGACGGCAGGGCAGATTTTTGCTCCATGCAAACTGCATTCATGCCATCCCTGGCAATCTGATAGCCGCCGTCGAGCCTACATGGACGTATTGACCCAGCACCTAAATTCCATAGTCCATTGGCTATGGTTAACTATCTTGAATAATTTAGGTGCTGGGTTCACGGCGTCCTGTCGAGCGAGTGACCGCACCCTCCGCCACGCATCGCACTTTCATTTGCCGGGGCGATGGCCAGACCTTAATGAGCTTTATTGTAAAGAATGAACATGCCGGGAACCGTTTTCAATCAAAATTTAAGCGCTTTTTTCAAAGGATTTTACGGCGATCTACTCGCGCCGGTCGCCGGTATTGCTATGGCGCTGGCTTTCGCACCTTTCGATTATGCCTATTTGGCCTTCGTAGCCTTGGCGGTTATATTTGCGTCTTGGGAGGTTTTGACTCCCGCCCGCGCCGCCTTGAGGGGATTCTTGTTTGGCTTGGGTTTATTCGGCTTTGGCGTTTCATGGGTATTCGTCAGCGTTCGAGTCTATGGCGGGGCCGATTTGTTGAGTTCCGTATTGATCACGCTGTTATTTGTGTCGGTCTGGTCCCTCTTTCCGGCGATAACCGGATACTTGACGAGCGCGATCGTTCGTCGTTCACGCCAAACGATCTACGGCTTGATTCCGCCCTGCATCTGGATTTTAGTGGAATATATCCGAGGCAATTGGTTTCTTAACGGCTTTCCGTGGCTGCAAATCGCCTACTCGCAACTCGATACCCCCTTTTCGGGCTATATCCCTATCATTGGTGTATACGGCACCGGTTTTGTAATGGCTCTAAGCGCCGGCCTCGCGCTGCAATGCCGTCACGGTAAACGGCACATCGTGACGAATCTAATTCTGATTGCCATGCTTTTCGCGAGCGGCGCCCTATGCAAAAACATCTCATGGACCCATTCAATCGGAGAGAGCATTCGCGTCAGCTTATTGCAAGGCAATATTCCGCAGGAACAAAAATGGGCACCGGAAAACCGCGATGCAACGTTACGGAAATACCGCGAATTAACGGAAAAACATTGGTATTCCGACATTATCGTTTGGCCGGAAACATCGATTCCGGCTTATTATTCCGAAGTCGAAGAAAGTTTTATCGAACCGCTGGAGCGCGAAGCCATCGAACGCGACAGCGACATCATCGTCAGCCTCCCTATGAAAGGCGATCAACCTCACGTTAAATACAACTCGGTATTAGTACTCGGTAAACAGCGAAGTATTTATCATAAAAACCACTTACTGCCTTTCGGCGAATATTTGCCCTTACAACCTTTGTCCGGAAAAATTCTCGATTTTTTAAACATGCGTCTTGGACACTTCACACCGGGTGGAGACGATCAAACGTTGCCAATCGCGGCAGGATATCCGTTTGCGGCCTCGATCTGCTATGAAGACGCCATTAGCAGCGAAGCGCGAACGAAATTGCCGGATGCCGCTTTTTTAGTAAACGTTACCAACGACGCCTGGTTCGGACAATCGATAGAGCCTTTTCAACATCTGCAAATCGCCAGAATGCGCACACTCGAAACGGGCCGTTATCTATTGAGGGCCACTAATACCGGTGTAACAGCCATTGTTTCACCTATGGGCGGTATCGTTAAACAAGCAATACCTTTCGAAACGGCGGCAATCAGCGGCATAATAGAGCCGATGGGAGGTCTGACGCCTTATGCCAAAACCGGAGACACTCCAGCGATCTCGGTACTCATTGTTCTATTAATAGCAAGCATGTCGACTCAAATAAAATACAACCGCCGCACTCATAATCGTCAGCGGGATCAATACGAAAGAGGAAGCTATGATGACTGACTGGAGCAGTAACGAATTCGCCTCGTCAATCGACCTATTTAAGATAGACGTCAAGGACTTGCGCGTCGGCATGTATGTCTCGAAACTCGACCGCCCCTGGCTGGAAACGAATTTTTTGTTTCAAGGCTTCGAGCTGAAAAACGAAAACGACGTCAAAGCCGTCCAGCAACAATGCGACTATGTCTATATCGATGTCACGAAACAATCGAAAACCCCGCAAATCTATGCCAAGAGCACCGCTTACTCCAAGGATTTTTTGGAAAAACACACGCCGCCCGAAAAACGCTCGACATTCGCCAAAGAAATCAAGAATGCCGAATATGTTCATCATAAAACGAGCAATTTAGTCAAAAGCTTCATGGAGGAAGTTCGCCTTGGCAAGACCATCAATGTCGAGCTCGCTAAAAAAGCCGTCGCCGAATGCGTCGAAAGCATTATCAATGCTCCCGATGCGTTAATGTGGATGACGCAATTGAAAAAACGCGACGAATATACCGCTCAGCACAGCATGAATGTTTGCATTTACTCAATCGCGTTAGGCAGACATATCAATCTACCGATAGCCGAATTGCACCATGTCGGTTTGTGCGGAATGATGCATGACATGGGCAAAATGAAAATACCACTGGAAATTTTAAATAAGCCCGGAAAATTTACTTCCGAGGAACTGAAAATCATGCAAGGTCATACGACGCTGGGCTGGAAATTATTGATGGCCTCGCCAGGCATGTATGGCGGCGCCATCGACGTTGCTCATACCCATCATGAAAAGCTGGACGGCACCGGCTATCCGCGCCAATTAAAAGCAGAACAAATAACACCTTATGCACGCATCGTCGCCATTGCCGATATGTACGACGCGATCACCAGCGATAGAATTTATCAAAACGGCCGCACGCATCTCGAAGCCATCAGTATATTAACCAAAAATTCCGGTTCGCATCTCGACTCCTTGCTGACGATTAAATTCATCGAATGCCTGGGTATTTACCCGCCTGGAAGTGTTGTCGAATTGAACACCGGAGAAGTCGGGATTGTCGTCGAGGTAAACCCGAAAGCCAAGATCCGCCCGAAAATCATCTTGTTATTGGATGAACATAAACAACCGCGCCAAGAACGCTTGATCGATCTCTCGAAGTTGGATTTGGATGCTAGCGGTTATGCTTATAGCATTCGTAAGATTGAACGCCCTGACACCTATAATGTAGATGTGATCCAATATTACCAAAAGGGAATACTGAATGCGGCAATCGCCGCTTAATCTTGATTACGCCTCTCCGATAGAAGGCGACGAAAGTATGATAGGCAGCTAATGTAGGATGGGTAGAGCGGAGCGAAACCCATCATGGAACGTCAAGAGAATCATTGCAATAAATCGTGGGGTTGGCGAATGGCTGCGTTATCACAACCGTGTACCTGCGCTCAAACAAAGCGATGGGTTTCCGCTTCGCTGCTACCCATCCTTCGGCGGCACACACGAATCCCTACCGTTTTTATAGACTTTTTTAAACCTAGAAAAAGCATTTCACCATGAAGAACAATACTGTAATTCAATAACTTATCTACCTATTCAAACCATTTTTGCCCTTCTAAAAGGTGATTCAATATTTTAGGACAAGCTGCTGAAAGACTCCATGCAATTCATGGTTAAACTGCAGCATTTAGGATAATGGCTTTCCAATACGATAGCGCGGTAACTATTTATCGCGAAATACTGAGATCAAACTTTGCCGGTAATTTCGATGTGCAGCGCCCGAAACTCATCGGTAAGTTTATGATACGGCGCATAATAGACCAGCGGTTTCGATTCGCTGTGCGATTCCCTAATTTTTACCGACGGCGAAATTTTAGCGTCAAGCACAGGATGACCCTCGGTAATCAGATCCTCGACCAATTGCCTTGGCAAATTGGCTTGTTTTTGGTATTGATTGACGACGATGCCTTCGATTTCCAATTCTTGGTTATGATCAGCCTTGACTTCGGTCAAAGCATGCATCAGCGTATATAAGGCCTCGCGGGAAAATGCATCGCAATCGAACGGTATCAGACATTTATGCGCGGCAATCAATGCTGATTGACTATAAAAATTCAAGATCGGCGGAGTATCCATATAAACCGCATCGAATCCTTCCAGCTTTTCCAGGGCTTCTTTCAATTTGAAAATCTTGTATCGGGATTCCAGCCTGGCTTGTAAAGGCTCAAGTTCAGGATGAGAAGGAATCACAAAAAGATTCGGAAAAGGCGTTTCATGAATCACGTCCTCAAGCCCCGGATTATTACTGCCGAACAAACCGAGACCTAAACAATCCTTGAAAAACTTAGCAATGGTTTGATCCGAATTAGCGACTTTTCCGCCCAGTAGATACTGAGTCGCATTGCCTTGCATATCCAAATCCACGACTAACGTTTTTTTGCCTTCGACCGCACTGATTGCCGCCAAATTGCAAGAAATAGTAGACTTGCCGACTCCGCCTTTCTGGTTGAAAATGACCCTGCGCATTCTATGCTCCATAAAATCAGATAGTTAAAGTCGGCATTATAAGGTTTGGCAGGATAATATCAACACCAGCAATTCCCAATTTGAGAATAAAAAAGGGTGCGGAGTGTGCTTGGCGAGGATGTCGCGGCGTCAGGGAGCCGCCGCCAAGCCCCCCATGGATGGGTTTACGGCGTTCCTCGACAGGAATACCCCGCACCCTGAACACGGAGAAACTTCTCAAACTGAGAATTTCTGATATCAACACCGAACAAAAGTATCGGCTCCGCAGGCCGGACATTTTGGAATCTCGCTGATCGTTTTAAACGAAATTTCCTTATTGCATTGATCGCAAACAAACGTGCCGGGACTGGCAATTTCACCACTATGATAGGTATTGACTTCGGCAATCGCCCTGAATTTGGCTAATTCGACGCTAGTTTTATCGGCCAAACTCATAAATTCCTCCAGCGCGAAATTTTCGAGTAAATCGATATCGAATTTCAGCCATTCGGACAAATCGTCATCATCCTCACTTTCATTACGCGAATGCGCCGCATGCACGACATCGCGCTTGACGTAATCGGATACTTTATTAATTTCTTCCTGCGTCAAACCGCCAAGTTCGCTGGTCTTTTCCTTGGCTTGTTCGAGCGCATGAGCCAAAGAATGTATACCATCATCCATCACCTCATAAAGGTGTTCCATCAAATTGTTATAGGCTTTAATTAATTTATTGTCACTCATACGATGAACTCCTTAAAATGAGGCTTTAGATTTAAACAAGTGTACTGTATTCTAATATATTTGACCGGAAAAGATGAGAAGGATGGAAGAAAGTTACAAGCCGTTAGAAATCGAGCAAGCGATTCAACAATCCTGGGAAGACACCAACGCCTTTGCGGCCCATGAAGATTCGAATCGCGAAAAATATTACTGCCTATCGATGTTCCCCTACCCCAGCGGCAAACTGCATATGGGCCATGTTCGGAATTATACGATAGGCGATGTGATCAGTCGATTTCAGCGCATGCAAGGCAAGAACGTCCTACAACCGATGGGCTGGGATGCTTTCGGTTTGCCGGCCGAAAATGCCGCGATGCAGCACGGCGTTCACCCGGCCGACTGGACCTACGAAAACATCGAATACATGCGCGACCAGTTGAAACGTCTCGGTTTCGGTTACGACTGGAACCGAGAACTGGCGACTTGCGATCCCGATTATTACCGCTGGGAGCAATGGTTTTTCTTGAAACTGTTTGAGAAAGGCTTGGTTTACAAAAAAACCGCACCGGTCAATTGGTGTCCGCACGACCTGACAGTGCTCGCTAACGAACAGGTTATCGACGGCTGCTGCTGGCGCTGCGACACGCCGGTCGAACGCAAAGAAATTTCGCAGTGGTTCCTGAAAATCACCGCTTATGCCGATGAATTGCTGCAAGCCCTAGAAACTCTGGACGGCTGGCCGGAACAGGTCAGAACGATGCAGGCTAACTGGATCGGTCGCTCCGAAGGCGTCGAAATGGATTTTTCGGTTCCCGGCGAAATCGAAGCACTCAGAATCTACACGACACGCCCCGACACCTTGATGGGCGTAACTTACTTGGCCGTTGCCGCCGAACATCCCTTGGCTCTTAAAGCCGCCGAAAACAATGCCGAAATCGCGCGCTTTGTCGAGGAATGCAAAGTCATGGAAACCTCCGAAGCGGCGATGGAAACCATGGAGAAAAAAGGCATCGATTCCGGCATCAAGGCCGTGCATCCGATCAGCGGCGAACAAGTATCGGTTTGGATCGCTAATTTTGTGTTGATGGGTTACGGCACTGGCGCGGTCATGGCGGTGCCGGCGCACGACCAGCGCGATTTTGAATTCGCGCACAAATACGGCATTGCTATCAAGCAGGTCATTCATTCGCTCGACGATTCCGACGACAGCTGCGCCGAACAAGCCTTTACCGACAAAGGGATACTGCGCAATTCGGGTGAATTCGACGGCTTGACTTCCGAGCAAGCTTTCATCGCGATCGCCGAAAAACTTGAAAAAGAAGACCGCGGCACGCGCAAGACCAATTTCAGACTACGCGACTGGGGCGTTTCGAGACAGCGCTATTGGGGCGCGCCGGTTCCGATTATCTATTGCGACGACTGCGGCACGGTCCCGGTTCCGGAAGATCAACTGCCGGTAACATTACCGCGCGATGTCGTGCTTGACGGTTCGCAATCGCCATTGGTCGCGCATCCGACCTTTTCGCATGTCGACTGCCCGAAATGCGGCAAACCGGCCCAGCGCGAAACCGACACCTTCGATACCTTCATGGAATCGTCATGGTATTTCGCGCGTTTCGCAAGCCCCAAGGCGGACTCGATGGTCGACGAAGCCGCGAAATACTGGCTGCCGGTCGATCAATACATCGGCGGCATCGAACACGCAATCCTACATCTCCTGTACGCCCGTTTTTTTACTAAATTGATGCGCGACGAGGGCATGCCGGTACCCGACGAGCCGTTCAAGAACTTGCTGACGCAAGGCATGGTGCTGAAAGACGGCAGCAAGATGTCGAAATCGAAAGGCAACACGGTTGACCCGCAGGCCTTGATCGATCAATACGGCGCCGACACGGTACGCTTGTTCATCATGTTTGCATCGCCGCCCGAACAATCGCTCGAATGGTCCGACAGCGGCGTCGAAGGCGCGTTCCGTTTTCTACGCCGTCTTTGGAAACAGGTCCATCAGCATGTTCAAAACGATCTACCGACGCCTGGACTTGACCGCAATGCATTGACCGACGATGAAAAAAACCTTCGCCGGCAACTGCACCAAACCATCGAAAAAGTCACCGACGACCTGGGCAGGCGACATACCTTTAATACCGCGATCGCCGCGAACATGGAACTTTTAAACGCCATTGCCAAATTTACCACCGACTCGAACAACGCCAAGGCTATACGTCAAGAAGCGCTCAGCGCGATCGTACTGATGCTGTCTCCTATCGTTCCGCATATCTGTCAGCGGCTTTGGGAACATTTAGAACAAAGCGGCAGTCTTCTGGATACCGAATGGCCCAAAACAGACCCTAACGCCATGCAACTCGACACGCTCGAAATCGTCGTGCAGGTCAACGGCAAGCTACGCGGTAAAATTTCAGTGGCTGCCAGCGCTTCGAAGGAGCAAATTGAAGCCATTGCACTCGGCGATGATAATGTCATACGCTTTATCGAAGACAAACCTGTCAAAAAAGTCATTGTCGTACCGAATAAATTAGTCAATATAGTTGTATGAACCGAGGTCGCGTATGAGATTAAAAATAGCCCTGCTAATTTTACTGACATTGGCGTTAAGCGCCTGCGGATACCGACTACAAGGAACGGTCGACCTCCCCGACAATATCAACAAGGTTTATCTGCAGGGAGTTTCAGGCAATCTGCGCGACCACTTTACCCGTACATTGAGATCGTCTCCCGTGCGCATCGTCGAGTCGGCCAGCCAAGCCGAATTGGTGATCAATACGTTGAATGAAAGACTGGATAGGCGAGTATTGTCATTAAGCTCCATCGGCAAAGCAAACGAGTTCGAATTAAATTACAAATTGGAATACGAACTTTTGGATAATCAAGGAGCCGTTCTTGCTCGCAATCAATCGGTCGAAATTATCCGGGAATATTACAACGACCAGGAAGCGGTCATTGCTCAAGCCAACGAGGAACAAGTAATTATTAACGAAATGTACAAACAAGCTGTACGGTCAATTCTCGACCGTACACGAACCCAACTTCACAAATATTAAGTCTTGCGTTTAAAAGCGGAACAACTCGAAGCGGCGCTGAATAAAAATTTGGCACCGATCTATTTGATTGCAAGCGACGAACCGTTGCAACTGGGTGAGGCCGCCGACGCCGTACGGCGCGCCGCCAAAAAAGCCGGATTCGAAAATCGCGAAGTATTGACCGTCGACGCTCATTTTGAATGGGCTTCGCTCGGCGAATCTGCCGATTCATTCAGTATTTTTGCCGATAAAAAAATCATCGATTTACGCCTACCCTCCGGCAAGCCCGGCGCGGAAGGCTCAAAAGCATTGACCGAATATTGCTCACACCTGCCCGAAGACACATTACTGCTCATCACATCCGGCAAACTCGACAGCGCTTCATTAAAATCCAAATGGGCTCAAGCCTTGGATAAGGCTGGCGTCATCATCCAAATATGGCCTCCATCAGGGCAAGACCTCATCAACTGGTTGCAAAAACGGATGGCGACTAAAGGATTATCCGGCGACCGAGAGGGGGTGCGCGTATTGGCCGGCCGGGTCGAAGGCAATTTGCTGGCTGCCGCACAGGAAATCGAAAAGCTTTTTGTGCTGTACGGCCCCAAACAACTGAGCCGACACGATATCGAATCGGCCGTCGCGGATAGCTCGCGTTACGATGTCTTTAATCTTTGCGATGTAATGCTGGCCGGAAAAATCGGCCGCATTCTGAAAATGCTGCAAGGCTTGAAGTCGGAAGGCACTGCGGAACCCCTTGTGTTGTGGGCATTGACCCGGGACATCCGTTTACTAATATCGGTCAAAACCGCCCGAAATCAAGGCTTTTCCAAAGATCAGGCGCTCAAAAACGCCCACGTATGGGAAAACCGAAAGGGCTTGATCCTTGGAGCCGAACAACGCCTTAAACTAGCGCAATTGAATAAAGCCCTGCTGATGAGTACGGAAGCTGACCGGCGAATCAAAGGGGCTTCCAAGGGCAACGCTTGGGATACACTAACTCAAATCTGCCTACTGATCGGAGGCGCCGAAGTCATGGCAGAAACAATCTAAACCGAGCTCCCTCAAAACGACTGTCGTTATCGATTCGCACGATACCGTTTTTCGTTCCATTGCCATGCAACTCGGCAATCGTTGCCGCGAAAAACAACCCAAGGCCGGTATTACCCGGCCCATTCGCAACCGGATGCGACAAATCCGCTATCAATTCCGCTGGATAACCCTCGCCGTCGTCCTCGACCTGAAAACAAACCGAATCGCCGGATTGATAAGCCGACAACACAATCGTTTTGCGGCAATAGCGCTGGGCGTTATTAATGATCGAATTCAGCAAGGTGTTAATTAATCCACTATCGCAATAACAATACAGGTCGTCAGCACATTCAACGATCAGGCCTATACCACCCAAAGCCAGCACCCCCTTCTGTTGAGCAACCACATCATCGAGTATATCTTTGACCTGATACTCGTCGATTACCGGACTAAACAGCGACGAATCGATTTTGTACAATATCAACAATTGCATCAGACTGCTATTCATGCGAGTTGCTTCAAACTCCAGCTGCCGAAACTCAGGAGTTTCTGCAACACCATCAAGCTTAGCTAATTGTGCAATCAATTCGCGGGCGGTCGACAACGAATTTTTGATATCATGAATCGACGCGGCCAAAATCGTCGGAAAATTATTGATGGGGGATGTAGACATTAGACCTTGGATTCGTTCACGGCAGACATTTTTTCCAATTGCATCAACATATTCCCGATTTTGTCCGGATTAACGCCATATTTGGCGGCTTTCTTGATCAAGTCTTGAGCCTTTGCAAATTTGTGTTGATTAAATCCCGATTTTTTCAAATCATAAATCAAAATCTTGATCATATTGATCATAATCGTTTTATTTTCGGGCATAATCTCGGCCGCTTCTTCAAAGACCCGCATCGCTTCCAATAGCTTCCCTCGCTTAAACAGATCGACCCCTTTGTTATTGATTTCGATCAAGGCCTGCTTAATCGGTGCAATCAATGCATCCGCATGGTGCTCGCTGCCGATACTACCCAACATTGCCTTGACGTTGCCGATAAAATGTTCGTCATCGATATTATTCTTGATCAATTGATCCAGTATCGCGTTCGCCGACTCATCGTTTCCCTTTAAATAATGCGCTTTAACGACATCCATGCGCAAGTCATTCGGAATTTTATCACCCAACTTTTCGCACAACTCCTGCGCAGTCCGATAAGCCTGCTCCGACATTTCTTCATCACCGATTTGCTGGTAGACTTCGGTCTCCAATGCCGCCGCTCGAAGTTCGGCTTCAGGGTCGTTGACATACTGTTTGCGCATGTCTTTCAGAGTATTCAGCGCAGCGGCGCTATTATTGGTCTTTGAATAGACTTTGGCCAACCCGGAAAAATCTCCGGAAGACTTGTGAACGGAGTTTTTGCCTAAATTGACGGCCGATCGATAAGCCTTTTCGGCGATTTCCAGATGCCCTGTTTTATCGGCTAAAGTCGCTAATTTCTTATGCCGCAAAATGGCCTGCGGAGAAATATTGGTCGCCTTATCTAACGCGGCTTGGGCATTTAGATAATCGCCGCTTGCTTCATGAGCCTTGGCCAACCAATCATAAGCTTCCAACATCATCGGCTGACTGTCGATTAGCTTCTGAAAAACATCAATCGCCGATTCATAATCGTTCTGCAAATAAGCGATAACGCCCAATCCCAGACGTGCCCAATTAAGCTCTCGCGCGGCCAACACTTCGCGGTAAATATTATCCGCTTTTTTAAAATCGCCGATATTAACAGCCAATTCGGCACGAATTTTCTGCAAATGCAAATGCATTTTCCGGTTGTCTTCTTGGAGCTTGCTATCGCAATACTGTATCGCCAGACTATAATTTTCGGCCTCGATTGCCTGTTCTATATTGGCGAAAAACTCTTTTTTAGTTTGATTTCTTTCCAGCCGCATCAGTAATTGTTGACCGTTAAAAGGCTTAGTCAAATACTCGTCAGGCTTACTCTCCATAGCCCCCAAGACCATACTTTGATTTTGTTCCGCCGTTACCATAATAAAAATCGCATTGTAAGGTAACAATTTACGAAACCTGGCTTCCTCCAATACTTGCTGTCCGTTCTTCCCCTCGCCCAAATTGTAATCGCACAAAACGACATCGAAACGCTCCCTTTTCATCGCGGCAATCGCAGTTAGACCATTGGCCGCTTCGACGATATGTTGCACATCGAGCGTATATAACAATTCGCGTATCGCTTTACGCATATTAGCCAGATCTTCGACGATCAGAAATTTTTTGGACTTTAGATTCAGATTCATGAAAGCAATTTTAACCATAGTTTCTAAAGTGTCTAGCTCATGACTTGAAAAAAATCCAAGTGCCCCCACATCAAATGCAAATTTCTTTTGAATCGATAAGAGGATAATCAAGCATGACCGTTGAAGCAAAAAAAGAAACCCGAGGCTTTGAAACCGAAGTCAAACACTTGCTACACCTAATGATCCATTCCTTGTACAGCAACAAGGAAATCTTTTTACGCGAACTCATCTCCAACGCCTCCGACGCCGCCGACAAACTGCGTTTTGAATCCTTATCCAACGATGGACTCTACGATGGCGACAGCGAATTAAAAATTCGGCTCGAATTCGACAAGGATAAACGCACGCTCACCGTGATCGACAACGGCATCGGCATGAATCGTCAAGAAGTTCAAGAACATATCGGCACGATAGCCAAATCCGGCACCAAACAATTCTTCGAATCATTGACCGGCGACCAAGCCAAAGACAGCGAGCTAATCGGCCAATTCGGCGTCGGCTTTTATTCGTCGTTCATCGTCGCGGACAAAGTCACGTTGAAAACTCGTAAAGCCGGTGCTTCTCATGAAGAGGGCGTGCTTTGGGAATCCTCTGGCGAAGGCGAATACACGCTGGAATCGATCGACAAACCGCAACGCGGCACAGAAATCGTTCTGCATCTGAAAGAAGGCGAGGACGAGTTTCTCGACGACTGGCGTCTGCGCTCTATCGTGCGTAAATATTCCGATCATATCTCATTACCGATCGTAATGGACAAGGAAATTCCGGCCGAAACCGACGATGAAGGCAACGAAACCGCGCCGGCACGCATCGAGGAAGAAACGGTCAACAGCGCATCGGCCTTATGGACCAAAGCACGCCAAGATATTTCCGAACAGGATTACAACGAATTTTACAAGCATGTCGGACACGACTTCCAAGACCCGCTTGCACATATCCACAGCAAGGTCGAAGGCACGAACGAATATACCCTGCTGCTGTACATCCCATCCCGCGCACCTTTCGATTTATGGGATCGCGACGCCAAACACGGCGTGAAACTTTATATCAAAAAAGTCTTCATCACCGATGACGCCGAACAATTGATGCCGCGTTACCTACGCTTCATCCGCGGTGTGATCGACGCGAATTCGCTACCGTTGAACGTTTCGCGAGAAATCTTGCAGCAAAGTAAACAAATCAGCACAATCAAATCCGGCGCCGTCAAGAAAGTGCTGGGACTGATCGAAGGCCTGGCTAAAAACGAAGCCGAAAAATACGAAACCTTCTGGTCCAATTTCGGTAATGTCATTAAAGAAGGCATTATTGAAGACTTTAGTAACAAAGACCGCATCGCAAAATTACTGCGTTTTTCTTCAACCCAAACCGACAGCGAAAAACAGGACGTCTCACTCGAAGACTATGTTGGCCGCATGAAAGAAGGCCAAGAAAAAATCTATTTCATCACGGCAGACAGCTTCGCGGCCGCGAAAAACAGCCCGCACTTGGAAATTTTCCGCAAAAAAGGCATCGAAGTACTGCTATTGTCCGATCGTATCGACGAATGGCTGGTCTCAAGCCTGACCGAATTCGACGACAAGCCTATGCAATCGGTCGCGAAAGGCGATCTGGACTTAGGCAAACTGGAAGACGAAGAAGAGAAAAAACAGCAGGAAGAAGTCAACAAAGACTTCGAGTCGGTCGTCAATCAAATCAAGGAAGTGCTGAAAGACAAAGTCAGCGAAGTGCGTCTGTCGCACCGTCTGACCGAGTCCCCTTCATGCCTGGTCAGCGATGTTTACGGCATGAGCCTGAACATGGAGCGGATCATGAAAGAAGCCGGCCAAAAAATGCCCGGCAGCAAACCGATATTCGAGCTGAATCCGACTCACGCGTTGGTCACTCGCCTGAAAGAGGAGCAAGACGACCAACGTTTTGCAGACCTGACAAACATCTTGTTCGACCAGGCGATCCTGAGCGAAGGCGGACAATTGGACGACCCATCGGCGTTCGTACATAAA
This sequence comes from Methylotuvimicrobium sp., assembly GCF_050611805.1. Lineage (NCBI taxonomy): Bacteria > Pseudomonadati > Pseudomonadota > Gammaproteobacteria > Methylococcales > Methylococcaceae > Methylotuvimicrobium > Methylotuvimicrobium sp. Next base: position 2,588 of record NZ_JBNGHF010000015.1, on the reverse strand, counting down.
TTGAACGAACTACTGCAGGGATTGTTGAAATAAATGAGAAAAAGGCCGGGAAACCGGCCTTTTTTTGGCCATGTTCACATGAAGAAGGCTGTAGGGTGCGCTGTGCATACCACGGCAGTATCAGCCGTAGTTTAACTTGCCCTCGTGTGTTGCCTTGTGCCGACATTAGGCGCGCGCAGCGTACTCTACGATTCACTTTGGATTTATAGGTGCTTCCAACAGTGGCGGGGGGTTTTGACTATTACCGCATACATAGCTTTTTTGAACCACCGATCAAATCAAATCCGGCGCGCATTGTTCCAGCAAAGTATTTAGTGCCGGCTACCGCCTGGGCTTTTATGCCGTTAAATGCCGGAAATCATGAAGTCCAATGCGGCAATAATTTCAGAGCGATAATGTGAAAGGTCACAAATTTGTTTACCAAGATATTTTCGATCTATGCCAGCAATTTGCTGGGTGAGTGCAATAAAAAATTTGCCATCAATTTCTAAGGTAGGACTTAGCTTTGTAATTGCCGCTTTACTTGCAAGGTTAGTAGGGCAAAGCGGAATGACGACTGTGGTTCGTAACTCGTCAAGTAAGTTGGATTGAATATCCAAAAGGTAAGGGTAGGCTTTCATGGTTGCTTTGTTTGAATTCTCGTAAGCCCTGAACTGAGCCACTAAAAGCTCCTCAAATCGTCGCTAAAGTTTCCATGATCCTCTACCAATTGATTGTACGCTTCGATGGCAATCTTGTTTTCGCACATCCAAAGTTCTCGTTGCCGAGCGTTTACTAATTCGGTTAGAGCTTTTTCCAAGGTTGCCGACAAATTGATCTTTAGTTCTTTCGCTTTAACAAGTAAATCACTGTTGATACTGACGTTTGTTGGTTTTTTTGGGGCGTGAGCGTCAAAGACCTGGGACATGCGCATATCTCCTCGATAACTAATGCGCATATAATATGCACATTAGTTATGAGACGCAAGACACATACAGGACAAACGCATTAAAACACTATAGAAAATCAAATAGTTAAAATATTCCTTTTTTCCTGGTTAACTATAAAGATTTAGTTTATTTGAAACCTAAATAAGGCTTTGTGTCGCTATCGCGACGCTTATGTGTAGTCGGTTCGCGGACCGACAACCGCGATACTTTTCTTTGCTTGTCCAAAGAAAAGTATCCAAAAGAAAAGACACCCGGAGGCCGCTGCATCCTGCGCGCTGACGATTTTGCCGAGGGTTTTCGGAAGGGCTATCCCTAGCCCTCCGAAAACGAGCGGCATCCCTGCCGCTCCCCTAACGGGCTATTCTCGGCAAAATCGCCAATGCTCGGCGCGGCCTAACGGGGCCCAGGGAGGGGTACCATAAGTTAAGCCGAATTGACTAAGCGTTCTAAGCAACAGGATAACATATTGATATGTTGATTATTTTAATGCGTTTGCCCTGAAGACACATAACGAAAGGGAATAAGTTAGGCAACCGACACCGCGATTTTTGTTCGTATTCATTAGTTAGTATTGAAGGCGGACAACTGTATTGCCCGCCTTGCCATGCATACATCAACCGCCGAACGCCCGTTTAACGAATTCCGGCTGCGCCAATGCAGCGCGGTGGATGTCGACGTTGTAATATTCGGTCGCAAACGGTTTATTCGCCGAATCCTCCTGCTTGAAACCTCCCAATGCCTTCTTGCCGGCGATTGTCGCGCTCCACCAACCGGACGGGTAAATGCATTGCGGGAAAAACAGCGTTTGCAGATGATCGAAGCCGGCCGCGCTCATTGCATTGCGCATGGCTTGCATCAGATTTAAATGATAAAGAGCAGACTCGGATTGTTGTATGACCATGCCGTTTTCGGACAGGCAATTCAAACAATCGCGGTAAAACGCTTCGCCGAATAAGCCTTCGGCCGGTCCTACCGGATCGGTGCTATCGACGATGATGATGTCGACCGAACCGGGCGCGGCGTCTTTGACCCATTTGATGCCGTCAATAAACTTCAGCTCGGCTCGGGGATCGTCGTTCGACTCGCATAATTCCGGGAAATAAATTTCGGCCAGCCGCGTCACGCGCTCGTCGATGTCGATCTGCACGACTTCTTCTACCCCCGGATGCTTCAAAACTTCCCTCAGAGTTCCACAGTCGCCGCCGCCGATAATCCATACCCGTTTCGGATCGGGATGCGTGAACAACACAGGATGGCTCATCATTTCGTGATAGAAGAAGTTGTCGCGGGTCGAAACCATCGTGCAGCCGTCGATCACCATCAGATTTCCGAAATCCTCTGTTTCATAGATTTCGAGAAATTGAAAATCGGATTGTTCTTCGTGCAACTTGCGTTTGATTTTTAACGAAAACGCCGATCCTGCGCCGGGAGCTTGTTCGGTAAACCATTCAGTTGGGTTCATTATTGGGTAATCCTGTTGGAAACGTTTAAAATGGCACCATTATATTAGAAATTTGCTCATGACTCAGTAGCTAGAAAAAATAGACGTTCGAATAACGCCGATTTAGGATTTCGTGAAAAATAATTTCCTTATGCTATGAGTCTTGTAGCGGGTTCGGTAACTCGCTTGACAGGACGCCGTGAACCCAGCACCTAAAT